>NZ_JCANTN010000021.1:0-36031 GCF_059568515.1 Soehngenia saccharolytica DSM 12858
AATGACTAAAATTAGCTTCTTCATATTTTGTTTTTTTAAGTTCAACAATTAAAGATTTAATATCATCCGCAATAGCATGCTTAGGCTTTCTACCTCGATTTTTGTGTATAATGAACGCAGGTCCTTGTTCTACAACTCCTTTCTTTAACCTTAATACTTGGCGTTCACTTAGGTTTAAAAGTTCAGCAGCTTCACGAATAGTTAATACTCCATCAATAGTTTGGTTAATAACCCTAAGTCTTGTTATTTCCTTTTGGGTCATATTAAAAATCTCCTCTCTCATACTGACATTTTATCAGATTAAATTTAATATGACATTATCATAGAATATTTATATTTTTAACTTGATTTAATTAATAAATAAATATAAATATGTTATAATACTAAAGATATATATTATAAAAATCATAAGGTGGAGAAATATGATAGACTATATGAATTTATTTAGCAATTATTCTTTTTCTGACATAAGGTATAACGAGTTGATGAAAAATCATACCTCTTTTAAAATTGGTGGGCCTGCGGATGTATTTATCATACCAAGTTCTATTGATGAACTAATAAATGCAATTAAAATTGCAAGGCAAGAGGAAATCCCATACTTTATAATGGGAAATGGCACCAATTTATTAGTTAAAGATGGTGGAATAAGAGGAGTTGTGATTAAAGTAAATAGCAGCATAGATAAGTTAATGGTTGAAGGCGAGAAAATAAGAGCTCAGGCGGGAGCTCTATTGTCTAGCATATCAAAATTTGCATTAGAAAACAGCCTCACTGGTATAGAATTTGCCTCTGGAATTCCAGGGACTGTGGGTGGCGCAGTTATGATGAACGCAGGAGCTTACAATGGAGAGATAAAAGACATTGTTTCAAAGGTGACGGCTTTGACTAGAGACAATGAGATAGTCACATATACAAATGAAGAAATGAATTTTGGATATCGAAAAAGTAGAGTCATTGAAGAAGAATTAGTTGTATTGGAAGTTGAGTTTTCTCTAAGAAAAGGAGATTATGAAGAAATTTCTAATAAGATGCAAGAATTAAAAGATAAGAGAACATCGAAACAACCATTGGAATTGCCTAGTGCTGGTAGCACTTTTAAAAGGCCAGAAGGCCATTTTGCTGGTCAACTCATAGATGAAGCAGGGTTAAGAGGTTTACGATATAAAGATGCTCAAGTTTCTCAAAAACACTGTGGATTTATAGTGAATTTGGGGAATGCAACTTATAAGGACATATCAACGCTCATTAAGATAGTACAAAAAACTGTCAAAGATGTGCATGGAGTAGACTTAGAGCTGGAAATTAAAGTTGTTGGAGAAGACTTATAATGGAAATAATAGGTGATTTTCATACTCACACAATATATAGCAGTGGTTTTTTAATAAAAGGAATGCATGCAAAATCAACAATAGAGGAGAACGTGAAGTCTGCTTATGAAAAGGGACTCCGAACAATTGTAATCAGCGAACATGGGCCGTCTCATTATCTATATGGAGTGAGAAAGAAAAATCTCAAACAAATAAGAGATGAAGTAAATAGGTTAAATGAAATTTATTCAAAAAAAGGGTTAACTGTACTCATGGGATTAGAATCAAATATAATTGGATTAAAAGGGCAAATAGATGTAGATGAAAACATTATTGATATGCTAGATATTTTATTAATGGGTTTTCACTATGGGTCAACCCCAAAGAGTATTGGAGAGGGCGTGAATTTGTATTTTAAGAACCAAATATCCAAGATATCAGGATATAAGCTCGATGAAATTACAGATATGATAACACAATCTTACATCAGTGCAATTAGAAATTATCCTGTTGATATAATTACTCATCCAGGCGCTAAAGTGAAGTTGGACATTCTAAAATTAGCTAAAGAAGCTGAGAAAAGAGATGTTGCATTGGAGATAAATTCAAGGCATGGGAATCTAAATTTAGAAGACTTAAAGCTTTTAAGAGATACAAATGTTAAATTTTATATTAACAGTGATGCTCACAAAGCTGAAGAGGTCGGAGATTTTAAACTTGGGATGGAAACATTTTTGTCTTCAGGATTGAATAAAAAAAGAGTAATTAATGCTATATAGAGGTGAGATATATGGAAATAGTAGTAATAACAGGTATGTCAGGCGCAGGAAAATCGCAAGCTATGAAAGTTATGGAAGATATGGGATATTACTGTATGGACAATTTACCTCCACAATTACTATCAAAATTTGCTGAGCTGACATATAAATCTACAAAACACATCGACAAAGCATGTGTAGTTGTAGATATAAGAGGTGGAGAATTCTTCAAAAGTCTTTACGAAGAATTAGAAAAACTTTCAAATATGAAAATAGATTACAAAGTTGTATTTTTAGATGCTTCAGATGAGGTTTTAATCAAGAGGTTTAAAGAGCTGAGGAGACCACACCCTCTTAATTCGCAAGGCAGCATTATTGATGGAATCAGAGAGGAAAGGGAAGCATTAAAGGATATAAAATCAAAGGCAGATTATATAATCGATACATCTAATCTTAACTTAGGAATGCTAAAAGCAGAGATGACTAAGATATTTCTAAAGGGAGAAAAACGTGAGAAAATAACTTTAGTAATAGCATCTTTTGGATTTAAGAACGGCATATTGCTCGATGCTGACATGGTATTTGATGTGAGATTTATACCTAATCCTTATTATATTCCAGAGTTGAAAGAGCACTCTGGAAATGAGAAGATGGTTAGAGATTATGTGTTCAAATGGCCACAGACAAATATATTCTTATTGAAAACAATAGATTTAATAGAATTCTTAATTCCATATTATATAGATGAAGGGAAAAGCCAACTTGTGATAGGAATAGGTTGTACAGGAGGGAAGCATCGTTCAGTCTCTATAGCTGAAGAATTAGCAAATGAATTATCAGAAAGAGGGCATAGTACTATGCTTTATCACAGGGATTTAAAATAGAGGGGCAAGGATTATGGGGAAAAGCATTAATCAAAATGATAAAAATATAGTTGCGATAGGTGGAGGCACAGGATTGTCTGTGCTTTTAAGAGGCCTTAAAGAGAAAACACAAAATATAACTGCAATTGTAACAGTAGCTGATGATGGTGGCGGGAGCGGACGCCTTAGGGAGGACTTAGGCATGTTGCCTCCAGGAGATATAAGGTCTTGCTTAGTTGCTTTAGCTAACACAGAGCCTACTATGGAAAAACTGTTGCAGTACAGGTTTAAAGAAGGTAGTTTAAAAGGGCAGAATTTTGGCAACCTATTTCTCGCAGCAATGAATGAAATTCATGGGAGTTTTGAAAAAGCTGTTGAAGAAACTAGCAATGTTTTAAAAATTACTGGCAAAGTTTTACCTGTGACTTTAGATAATATTACATTGATTGCTGAATTAGAAGATGGGTCTATAATCGAAGGGGAGTCTAAAATACCCTTGCTTTCAATTAAAAAGAAAAGCAAAATTAAAAGAATTAGAACAAATCCTGAGATATCATATCCTCTAAAAGACGCTATTGATGCAATTTTAAGTGCAGATATAATTATCTTGGGTCCAGGAAGTTTATACACTTCAATCATACCTAATTTACTTGTAAAAGATATGGTGGATATAATAAATAATTCAAAAGCCAAGGTAGTATATGTATGCAATGTAATGACGCAACCAGGCGAAACGGATGATTTTGGAGTAAAAGACCATGTGGAAGCCATTCTGAATCATAGCATTAATGGATTCATTGACTACTGTATTGTAAATAACGAGGAAATTCCACCAAATATATTATCAAAATACATAGGCGATAAAGCAAGACCTATTTATCCCAAAGATGCAGATATTGCCTATCTTGAAGAAATAGGAATAAAAGTAATAGCAGATGATTTCATAAACATCAAGGATGACCTAATAAGGCATAACGCAAAAAAGCTATCAGAAACAATAATTGGCTTAATATAACATTGCCTTAAACTAAACATTTTTACAATTTGATGACCTTTTAGTGTATAATTAAAGTATTAAATGTCTAGATTTGAGGTGAATTTATGTATGAAGTAAGTAGTGGAGGAATCGTTTTTTTTGGAAATAGTATATTGTTATTAAAAAAATACAATGGAGATTTGGTTCTTCCAAAGGGAAGAATAGAAATAGGAGAAACTAAAGAAGAGGCTGCTTTACGAGAAGTACTCGAAGAGGCAGGGGTTAAAGGCGAGATCATAGCTTATATAGGACAGGCGCAATATGAATTCAGAAATTTAAGGCACAATGAGCAGGTTCATAAAACTGTACACTGGTTTCTGATGAAAGCAAACAATACCCATTGTCAGCCACAAAGGGAAGAAGGCTTTATTGATGCGAATTTTGTCCACATGGATAAAGCAGTAAAAATAGTTAAATACGAAGATGAGTTAAAGGTCATTCAAAAGAGTATTGAATATATGAGAAACATGGGGTGATGCAATGTCATTTTCATCAGATGTTAAAAATGAGATTTCACATCTACCGATAGAAAACGACTGTTGCGCTTTATCAGAGTTAGCATCGTTAATAAGGATGAGTGGATCAATAAAAATTAGTGGGCATCATAATCTAAGTATTATTTTCTCTACTGAAAACGCTGCTATAGCAAGGAGAATATTTTCAGTGTTAAAGGGGATTTACAATGTAGATGTTGAAGTCTCCGTAAGAAAGAATAAACAGCTAAAAAAGAACAATAACTACTTAGTAGCAGTGAACAATTCTAAAGTTGTTACAGATATTTTAATAGACACTGGATTTATAGACACAGAAGAGTACAATATATTTAAACCAAATTATGGAATTCCTAAGAATATAGCTGAGAAGAGATGTTGCAAAAGGAGTTATATTAGAGGAGCTTTTTTAGGTGGAGGATCAATGAGCAATCCTGAAAAGACTTATCATCTAGAATTTGTAAATACAGAGTATTTACATGCAAAAGATTTACAGAAATTGATAAATTCCTTTGGCTTGAACTCTAAAATCATTAAAAGAAAAGAAGCTTTTATTGTTTATCTAAAAGAAGCCGAGAAAATATCCGATATTTTAAATATTATTGGAGCACATCAAGCTCTTTTGAAATTCGAAGAAATCAGAGTGCTAAAAGATGTCAGAAATAATATTAATAGAATAGTAAATTGCGAAACAGCAAATTTAGAAAAAACTGTAGAAGCGTCTATGAGGCAAGTTGAAGCAATCAATATTATTAAAGAAAAAAAAGGATTAAACTATTTACCTGAGCAACTAAGGGAGATAGCTGAAATTAGATTAGCTCACCCAGATGCCACTCTAAAGGAAATAGGGGAAAAACTAAACCCACCTATTGGCAAATCCGGAGTAAATCATAGATTTAAAAAAATTCAGGGAATAGCAGATGAACTTAAGGGGTGATTTTGTGATAAAAAAAGATTTAATTCTTATTAACGATGAAGGATTGCAATTAAGGCCAGCTGCAATATTTGTAAAAATAGCCAATAAATTTGAAAGTGAACTTGAAGTAGAGACTATGAACAAGAGAGTAAATGGTAAAAGCATAATAGGCATAATGTCATTAGGAGCTTTTAAAGGTGAAAAAATAACTCTAGTAGCTAAAGGAAAAGATGAAAATGAATTGATTGATAAATTAACCACAGCAATTGAAAGTGGATTCAGAGAGGTTTGATAATATGGAATTAATTGTTATTACAAATAATCCAAAAGTATACGACAAATACAAAGACATTTTAAATGTTGAATATTTGGAGAACAAGAGCCATTTTGACGTTTTGAAATTCACTAGAGATAAAATACACATGGGGCATAAACTTCTATCTCACCCAATATCAGGAAGCGTAAAGCCAAATGAAACACCATACAAGAGCATATTGATTTCTGAGAATAAAGGGAAAATAGATATGAATGGACTTAACATAATCGAAAACAGCATTTCTACATATGAAAAATTTGAAAAGATAAGCAAAGTACCAAATTGGAATGATGAAGTTTTGGATGATTTTATGGTAGTAGACTTATCATTAATAGAGAACACTATAGACAATATAGAATTCATTGAGATAATTGATTAAGGTGGTATGATGGATAAAGTTAAGTTTACACATTTACACGTGCATACAGAATACAGCCTCCTTGATGGAAGCATTCGAGTAAAAGAATTAGTTTCCAAAGCAAAAGAATTAGGTATGGAATCTGTAGCTATTACTGATCATGGCGCTATGTTTGGCGCTGTAAATTTTTATAAGGAAGCAAAAAAAAACAACATAAAACCCATTATTGGAGCAGAAGTATATGTAGCCAATGGCAAGTACACTGATAAAAATGCAAAGGACAAAAAGCCTTATCATTTGATACTCTTAGCTGAAACTAATAACGGATATAAAAACCTAATGAAAATTGTTTCAGAAGCTTATATAAATGGATTTTATTATAAACCTAGAGTTGACTATGAAATTCTAGAAAGATACCACGATGGCATAATCGCTCTATCAGCATGCTTAGGAGGAGAAGTGCAGAGCCTATTACTAGAAGGCAATTTCGACAAAGCTAAAGAAGCAATAATAAAACACAAGAGTATATTTGGAGAGAACAACTTTTTCTTAGAACTTCAATATCACGGATTAAAAGAGCAACTAGATGTGAATAAGAAACTTAGAGAATTCAGCAAACTATTAAATGTACCTTTAGTAGCTACAAATGATGTACACTATTTAGAAAAAAAAGATGCTCATGTCCACGATGTTTTATTATGCATTCAAACAGGAAAAACTGTTTCCGATGTCGATAGGATGAAGTTTCCCTCAGAAGAGTTTTACTTTAAATCTGCTAAGGAAATGATAAATCTATTTGAAGATGATCTAGAAGCTATAGAAAATACAAATATAATCGCCGATAGGTGCAATGTGGAATTGGATTTCGGCACATTGCATTTGCCTAAATATGAAGTGCCAGAAGGGTACACCAATGAATCGTATTTAAGAGAACTAAGTGAAAAAGGGTTAAAAGAAAGGTATAAGACAATAACTGAAGAGATTAAGAACCGTTTTGACTATGAATTCAGCGTAATTACACAAATGGGGTATGTTGACTATTTTCTTATAGTCTGGGATTTTATTAAATTTGCAAAAGACAATAAAATAATGGTAGGACCTGGTAGGGGTTCAGCGGCAGGGAGCATAGTTTCCTACTCTTTAGGTATAATTGATATAGATCCACTTGAATATGGACTTATATTCGAGCGATTTTTAAATCCAGAAAGAATTACAATGCCGGATATTGATATTGACTTTTGCTATGAAAGACGTGAGGAAGTAATTGAATATGTCATAAAAAAATATGGAGCTGATAAAGTTGCTCAGATAGTCACATTTGGAACTATGGCAGCAAGAGGTGCGATAAGAGATGTTGGACGAGCAATAGACATGCCTTATAGTGAAGTCGATTACATAGCTAAACAGATTCCAAATGAATTGGGCATAACAATAAAAAGGGCTTTAGAAATCAATAAAAACTTAAAAAAGGAGTATGACAACAACATACAGGTTAGAGAGCTGATTGACTTAGCAATGGCAGTAGAAGGATTGCCTAGACATACATCAACTCACGCAGCTGGAGTTGTGATATCTAAAGAACCTATCACTGAATATGCTCCTTTAGTCAGAAACAATGAATCAATAGCAACACAGTTTACAATGACTGAACTAGAAGAATTAGGGCTTTTAAAAATGGATTTTTTGGGTTTAAGAACGCTAACAGTGATAAGAGATGCAATAGAGCTTATTAAGCAAAATCACGGTGTGGATATAGATATATCTCGTATTGACTTCAACGATAAAAGAGTATTGGATATGTTTGCAAATGCTGAAACTTTGGGTATATTTCAATTTGAAAGTCCAGGTATGAGAGCATTTTTAAAAGAACTGAAAGCAAATGTATTTGAAGATTTAATAGCCGCAAATTCTCTTTTCAGACCAGGCCCAATGAGTCAAATCCCAACCTTTATTGCTTGTAAACACGATCCATCATTAATTCAATACATTCACCCAAGCTTAGAATCTATATTAAATGTAACCTATGGATGCATAGTTTACCAAGAGCAAGTAATGGAGATTGTTAGAAAGCTTGGAGGATATTCTTTCGGAAGGGCTGATTTAGTAAGAAGAGCCATGGGAAAGAAGAAAATGGATGTAATGGAAAAAGAAAGGCAAAATTTTATATATGGACAAACAGACGAGAATGGAAATATAATTGTTAAGGGAGCAATCAGAAATGGTATCGATGAAAAGACAGCATCAAAGATATTTGATTTGATGGTTGACTTTGCCAATTATGCTTTTAATAAATCTCATTCTGCTGCTTATGCAGTAATTGCATATAGAACAGCATGGCTAAAAACATATTATCCTGTTGAGTACATGGCAGCTCTCATATCGTCTGTCATGAATAACACCTCTCAAGTTAGTCTGTATATAGAAGAGTGTAAAAGACTAGGTATAGAAATTAAGCCACCAGATATAAACTATTCTTATGGGAAATTCTCGGTAGAAGGCAATTCTATAAGATATGGGCTTTCAGCTGTCAAAAATGTTGGAGAAAACATCATTGAGGCTATTGTAAAAGCAAGGGAGGAAGGCAAATTTCAAAGTTTAACTGACTTCATTGAAAGAATTTACAAAAAAGATAAGACATCTGTGAATAAAAGAGCTGTGGAAAGCCTTATAAAAGCAGGAGCTTTGAAGTCCCTAGGCGGCAATAGAGCACAATATCTTGCAATATTTGAAAAAACAATAGATGGTATAAGTAATGACATAAAGAAAAATATTGATGGCCAATTTTCATTATTTGAAGCTACCAACGCAAGTTATGACGACGAGCTTCCACAATTAGCAGAGTTTCCAACTAATATATTGCTTCAAATGGAAAAAGAAATGTTGGGTATCTATATATCAGGACATCCATTGCAACCTTATGAAAGAGAAATCAAATTGTTATCAAACCTAAAAACAGCTGATATAATGACAGAAGATTTTGATGATGTAATAAAAAATAACGAGATTAGAGATGGAAAACAAGTATGTATAATTGGGCTAATTACAGACAAAAAAAACAAGGTAACAAAGAATAACAACATGATGGCATTTTTCACGTTGGAAGATTTGTATAGTTCGATAGAATGTATAGTCTTTCCTACTGTTTTTGAGAAGTATTTCAATGAGATTTTTGAGGATAATATTGTTCTTGTTGAAGGAAAGCTTTCAATTTCAGAGGTTGAAGATCCAAAGATAATTGTAGATAAAATTTCACCAGTAAAAAAAATGAATTATGATAAAGTTTACTTGAAAATTGACGATATAGAAAAAAAGGATATATTAGAGAAAGTAAAGGAAATATTACATTTATATCCTGGTAATATTCCTGTTTATATTTACTTTACCAGCAACAAAAAAACTATTATAGCAGATAGGAGTTTATGGATTGATGGCAATTCAACTGAGGCATTCGAAAAATTAAAAGAACTTATAGGCAATGACAATGTAAAAATTAAATATTAATTTTAAACAATAAATTTATTTATAGGAGGCAATTATGAAAACAATAGGTGTACTAACAAGTGGTGGAGATGCTCCAGGAATGAACGCAGCGATAAGAGCTGTGGTAAGGACTGGACTTAATAATGATTTGAGAATATTGGGAATTCAAAGAGGATATGATGGATTAATTAATGGTGCCCTAGATGATATGGACAGTGAATCAGTTGCAGATATTATTCATAGAGGTGGAACAGTATTAAGAACTGCAAGAAGTGAAGATTTTATGACACCAGAAGGCTTTAAGAAAGCTCTAAATGTGATTGATGTTTACAATATGGATGGATTGATTGTACTTGGAGGGGATGGGACTTTCAGAGGAGCTCAGAAACTTGCAAACGCTGGAATACCAACAATTGGCATACCTTGCACTATTGATAATGATTTGCCATACACAGATTATACAATAGGTTTTATGACAGCAGTAGAGACTGTAATCGAAGCCATTGGCAAATTAAGAGACACTTCTTCATCTCACGGAAGGGCAAATGTCGTAGAGGTTATGGGGAGAAACTGTGGAGATATAGCACTCTATGCTGGACTTGCCGGTGGAGCAGAGAGCATAATCATACCAGAAATAGGGTATGATGAAGATGCTATATGTAGAAAAGTATTAACAGGTAAGAACATGGGAAAATTACATCATATAATTGTGTTAGCAGAAGGTGTAGGAAACTCATTTGAATTAGCTGAAGCAATAGAAGAGAAAACTGGAGTGGAAACAAAAGTTACAGTATTAGGCCATGTTCAAAGAGGTGGATCTCCTAGTGCATTTGATAGAATCTTAGCAAGTCAAATGGGTAAAAAAAGTGTAGAACTGTTGCTACAAAATAAGTCAGGAAGAGTTTTGGGCACTAAATGCAATGAAATTATAGACCTGGATATTGACGAAGCACTTAATATGAAAAGGAAGCTTAATAGAGAAATGTATGACACAGCAAATATTCTATCCCGATAAGGAGGGGTTTTATGAAAAGAACCAAGATCGTCGCTACTATTGGACCTGCATCCGAATCTGAAGCAGTTATGAGAAAACTTTTCGAATATGGCGTCAATGTATGCAGACTTAATTTTTCACATGGAGACCATGAGGAACATAAAGGAAGAATAGATACCATTAAAAAACTAAGGCATGAGATGAATTTGCCCATTGCCATTATGCTTGATACTAAGGGACCAGAAATCAGGTTAGGAAAATTTAAAAAAGAGCAGGTAGAGATTCAGAAAGACCAAGAATTTACTCTTACAACTAGAGAAATTGAAGGAGATGAACACATTGTAAGTGTAAGTTACAAGGGAATGCCTAAAGACGTCTCAGTAGGAGATATTATTCTTATCGATGATGGATTAATAGAATTTAGAGTAGTAGAAATAACTGATACAGATATTATCATGAAAGCTTTAAATAGTGGAGTGCTGAAAGATCATAAAGGAGTAAATATACCTAATGTAAATATAAACCTACCAGCATTGACAGAAAGAGATATAGACGATATCTTATTTGGAATAGAAAATGGAGTAGACTATATTGCAGCTTCGTTTGTAAGAAGAGCATCAGATATTAGTTCAATTAGAAAAGTACTTGAAGATAATGGAGCAGCAAACATAGATATAATTGCAAAGATTGAAAATCAACAAGGGTTAGACAATATAGATGAAATCATAGTTGCTGCTGATGGGATAATGGTTGCAAGAGGGGACTTAGGCGTCGAAGTTCCAACTGAAGAAATACCTCTAATACAAAAGAAATTAATAAGAAAATGTAATATCGCAGGAAAGCCTGTAATTACAGCTACACAGATGCTAGATTCTATGATTAGAAATCCTAGACCTACAAGAGCAGAAGTCACAGATGTTGCAAATGCAATAATCGATGGATCGAGTGCTGTTATGCTATCAGGAGAAACAGCTGCCGGACAGTATCCAATAGAAGCGGTTAAAACAATGTACAACATTGCAGTCACGACGGAAAACGCATTGGATTATGAAGCAATTGCTAAATTAAGAAGTCAGGATAGCGAAATAACGACGACAAATGCAATTAGCAAAGCTACAGTTACAACTGCTCAAGATTTAGGAGCCAAAGCTATAATAACAGCGACTTCATCAGGCTATACTTCAAAAGCCATATCAAAATTCAGGCCAAAAGCGCCGATAATAGCAGTGACTACAAACGAATCAGTACTAAGAAAGTTGTCGTTAGTATGGGGAGTTATTCCTATGCTTACTCGAAAATCGGATTCCACTGATGAGGTAATAGAATTATCCGTAAAGACTGCATTAGATGCTGGATTAGTTAAAGAAGGAGATCTAGTTGTCATTACTGCTGGCATTCCAGTTGGAGTAGCAGGTACGACAAATATGATAAAAGTTCATACCATAGGGAAAGTTCTCTTACAAGGGACAGGGGTAGGAACTAAAGTCGGAACAGGAAGAGTTGTAATTGCTAACACAAAAGAAGAATTGCTTGCAAAATTTGTTGATGGAGATATAATTGTATGCGAAAAATCTTTTGAATCAATGGAAAGCTTTATGAAAAGAGCATCTGCAATAGTCTGTGAAGAGGAAGGACTTTCTTCCCATGCGGCAGTTATGGGCCTTAATTTAAATATCGCTACAATAGTTGGAGCTAAAAATGCCACTAAATTGCTTAAAGATGATGATATAATAACTGTTGAGAGCGCCACAGGTCAGATATACAAGGGACAAGCAAAGATATTATAAATATATAAAAATAAGGCTGCAAGAAATATTGCTATATGGCAATTTCTCTTGCAGTTTTATTTTTTTATGAAACAATAGGTAAAATTCAAAATTAACTAAAATTATAGATTTTTTTATTTAATAAACTTGTTTAATCATTAACCTGTGCTATAATTTAATTAACAAGGATATGAATGGAGGGAAAGTATGTCTACGATATCAAATTTCAAACTAGAGAATATCACAAAAAACAACAAGATTTTCAACTCGCTTAGAACAACTTTGGAAACTGCTTTTTACGGAAACAATGTGGAAAACGTTACTTCGGTTAGCGAAGCTTATAAACTAGCTTACAATTCTCCTGGGACAATTGTTACGGATATGCCAGTCTATAAACCTGAATTAATAGGCTTACCAGAAGATGCAAGAGTCTTGCTTTTTAACGATGGTGCTGTCACAGGTAGATTTGCAGGGGCAAGAGTCATTATTGGAGAACCAAATGTTTCACTTGATGAATATTCAACTATTGCAAGAGAAGCAGTATATCAAACTAGATATAAAAAAATGTACCATGCTCAAGTAATTATCGGATTAAACCCTGATTTTATGGTGCGAGCACACTTGCTTTTACCAGAGAAATACGAGAACATAATGTATTCATGGCTTTTAAATTTCCAATACATAACACAAGAAATAATGAAAATGTATAAAAACTCCAAAGAATATCCTGAAGGAGATATCTATGTGGTTGCAGACCCTGATTACGTTCCGGAAATACATAAGGATGGGTTAGCTTTATTTGATCCAGAACATAACTGTGCTCTACTGTTGGGTATGAGGTATTTTGGAGAATATAAAAAAGGCACTCTGACATTGGCATGGAGTATAGCAAATAGAAATGGATTCGCTTCTTGCCACGGAGGTATGAAACGATACAATTTTGAAGATGGAAGTAAATATACAGTAGGTGTATTTGGACTTTCTGGCTCAGGAAAATCAACTTTAACCCATGAAAAACATGATGGGAAGTACAATATAACTATACTTCATGACGATGCTTATGTAATTTCAGTAGAAGATGGCTATTCTGTAGCTCTTGAACCTTCATATTTTGATAAAACTCAAGATTATCCAACCACACATCCTGCAAATAAGTTTTTGTTAACTGTCCAAAACTGTGGAGTTACATTAGATGATAACAATAAGAAAGTACTGGTAACAGAAGACATAAGAAATGGAAATGGGAGAGCTGTCAAATCAATTTTATGGGCAGATAATAGAGTGAATAAAATCGATGAACCAGTAGATTCAATTATATGGTTAATGAAAGATGCTACTTTACCTCCAGCATTGAAAATCAACAATCCTGTATTAGCTTCAGTCATGGGTGCGACATTGGCAACGAAGAGAACAACTGCAGAGAGGTTGACGAAAGGCACAGATATGAATGCTCTTGTAATTGAGCCATATGCAAATCCTTTTAGGACATATCCATTAAATGAAGATTATAATAAATTTAAACTTCTATTTGAAAAGAGAAATGTAGAATGCTATATTTTTAATACAGGCTCTTACAAAGACAAGAAGATACCAAAAGAAGTTACTCTAAAGATTCTTGAGCAGATAGTCACAAGAAAGGCAGACTTTAAAAAACTAGGTGGATTTAAAGATATAGAGTATGTAGAAGTAGAGGGCTTTGAAGTGATATTTGATAAAGATTACCTTGATATGTGGCGAGGGTCAATAAATTATAGAAGAGATTTTGTAAAGAAAGTTGAAGTTGAAAAAGAGGGACTTGACAGATTGCCACAAGAAGCATTAGATGAACTGGAAAATTTGGAAGCACAATTAAACTTGATGAAATCACAATTATAAAAACATGCACTGCCATTTTAGGCAGTGCATTTTTTACGTGACAGTATACAATTTTATGATATGATATAGATAATAATAAAGAAAAGTAGGTGTAGTATGTATTATTTAGGGAAAAAGCAGAATTTAAAAATAAAGAGGTTGACGAAGTTTGGAGCATATTTAGGTACTGAAGATGACGATAAAGATGTGTTGCTGCCTATCGCACAAATACCTGAAAACATGAAAGTTGGAGATATCATTGAGGTGTTTGTGTATAAGGATTCAAAAGATAGGCCAATAGCTACTACAAACACTCCAAAAGTCCAAGTAGGCCAGATAGCAAAACTAAAAGTAGTGAGCGAGTCTAAAATAGGATATTTTTTAGACTGGGGTTTAGAGAAAGATCTGTTCATGCCATTTAGTGAGACTTTAGGCAAAATTGAAGTATTTAATGATTACTTAGTAGCAGTTTATATTGATAAAAGTGAGAGAATAGCAGCAACTATGAGGATTAAAGATTATTTAAGTACAGACTCACCATTTAAAGAAAATGACAAAGTAAAAGGCACAGTCTACGGTGTTAATAAGGATATTGGCGTTTTTGTTGCAGTTGAAAACAAATACGATGGACTAATAAATAAGAAAAATGTATATGGCATCTATGAAATTGGAGATGAGATAGAAGTAAGAATTAACAAAATACTTGATGATGGGAAATTAGATCTATCACCGAGAGAAATGGCTTATATACAAATAGAAGAAGATAGTCAGGTCATATTAAAAAAACTTAAAGAAAATAAAGGTTTTTTGGCTCTAAGTGACAAATCCGATCCTGAGCTTATTAGAAAGACATTAGGTATGAGCAAATCTGGTTTTAAAAAAGCAATAGGCAGTTTATATAAAAAAGGCATTATCGAATTAAGCGATAATGGAATAAAGATAATAAACAACACTTTAAACAAATAAATCATTAAAAAAAATTGACAATATTTTAATCTGGGTATATATATAAAAACAAATAGAATTAATCTTGGAGATGATTCTATGAAAACTCATCTAAGGAGAGGTTCGACCCTAGTTTTAGTTATCTTAGTCTTTGCAGTTTTGATGATATTTGCTGCCTTTACATTGAATTTCATGGTGAATGAAAACAAACAAGCTATTTATCACGAAAATGCAACTAAAGCAGAGTATATAGCTATGAATGGGGCTGACGTTGTTGAAGCTGCTTTATTAGAGCATCTAAGAACACTATTTGGACCAAAAGGAACAGGCGTAAAGGATGTAAATGAATATCTAGATTTATTAAAAGAAAACAAACAAGAAGTAATATTTTCACCTGAAATTGAAGGCTTAGAAAAAGTTGAAATATCTTTAACTAAAATCAATGGGATGGATGTTTTGGCTATAGATTCATATGCTAATTTCAATGGGGTCGGCAAAAGTGTCAGAAAAATAATGTGGAGTGAGTATGTAAAGTCTACAAAGGACGAAACTTATTACCAAGGACTTCCTCTTATAGCTAAAAACGAAGCTTATAGAGTTACAAATAATAAGGGTGAATATGTTGATTTAACAGTGAATAATGATGATAAAAAAGGGGAATATGATATATATGCTCAAAAAATGGGAGATAGCTCAGTATTCCCTTTATATGACTTTAATAATGCTCCTCAACCTACATGGAGTGGGGCTATGCAAACTCAAACAACCGAAATTAGTGGAAATATAAATGAGAACAAATTTTACGATGGAAACGTTTTAGTAAAAGGACCATTAACTGTAAAAGAAGGAGTTAATATATCGGTAAGAGGTAATTTAACAATAAAAGCCAACGTAAAAAAATCGCTAAATACTGGCAATGATATCAATTTTTATATATACAATGAAGGTAATCAAGAAACAGCTCTTACTATTGAACCACCTCAAGATGGTGAAGTAAATGCAAATTTTTATGTTAAAAGCGGGAAAACAGAAATAACTCTTAAGAAAGCTACTTTAACAGGAGATATTGTATCAAATGATTCTTTTAGTGGGAGTCTCATCAATGGCTATCCGAATCAAAATGACTACAATGTAAAAATTACAGCGGATGACAGCAGCAAAAAGATAGATTTCGATGGATCTATTAACGCACCAAATGCCTATGTGATTATTGGGGGATCAATAGATCCTAATGATATGAATGCAATAAATCAAAATGGAGTTATTATTGGAAGTTATATAGAAATCGATGGCAAGAATGAAAAAAAGGATTATGATTATCTAGATGAAATTTATAAAAATAGCACAAATGGCATAGAACTTCCAGTAGGAAATCCTACCGAGTTTAATATTCTTAACTTCAAAAGCTATTATATTGATTATTAGGAGTGGTAAAAGTGAAAAGAAAGAATGGTTTTACGCTTATTGAATTAATCATATCAATAGCTATCCTTGGGTTAATTTAGGTAACATTCTTATCTATATTTAACATGGGATTAATCAATATTTCAAGAGCTGGGAACAGAACGTCAGCTGTAGAAGAAGCTGAAAAAAATATTTCTACACCGTCTGAAATTAATGATTTTAATATTACAGTTAAGCTACCAGATAAAGCTGATGGAATCGATGTTATAGTCAAAGGCCGAGTATATGAGTCTAAAGTAAACATATTAAATTCTGACGATTTTGTTGATATTATTAGATATATACCTGTAAAGTGAGGTTATATTATGAAAAGAAATATAAAGGGTATCACTTTAATTGAAGTTGTTTTAACTGTAGCTATTTTTAGTATCATTATAGCTTCTATTTATGCTGTGTTTTTTGCTGGACAAAATTCTTTCGCAACAAGCACAAATAAGGGACTTGCTCAGGAAAGTGTCAGACTTGCAGAGATATTTTTAACTGATGAATTAAAAAATACAACATCGCTAATTACAGAAACCGAATTTGAGGAAGGAATCGTCAATAAAACAATATATGGCATAAAATACGATAATGGGAATCTTTTGCTTTCGGAGTATCAATACAATACAACAACAACCAGTTATGATGGTTCAGTAGTACGAAAGTTAAAAGGCGATTGGAATAAACTTACAATAAGTAGCTTGATAAACGGAATTTTAGATGTTTCCATTGAACAAAAAGAAAAGTTATATAATAGGAAATCCACTTACCCGTTAGAATTTTCCATAAAGTTGATTAATGACAACAATTTAAGAAATGATAGTGTTTGGAATTTGACTAGTGGAGATGAGATTTATTTCATTAAGTCAAGCAATGCTCAATTTGGACAAATTAAAATTATTGAAGATACTGGAAGTGGCGGATCTACAGGTACTGGAGGAGGAAATCCAACATATACAGATATTGTAATTACGAATATAAAAATAGTTGAAAACAAGAATAACTGGAAAACTTTATATGATGGGTCTACTCCCAAATTTTCAAACAATACGTTGAATATATACATTGGGAAGGGAAGAAAAAATGTAAATATTGAAATAAAATTTCAAAAAGAATATACAGGTTTAATCGTATCTACGGCTAATACATCAATCAAAATTAATGTTGTTGGTACAGAATGTATTTTAAATAATGTTGAATTAGGAAATGTTCAAACTGCCACAATTAATATAGGATATGATGGAGATACTACAGGATCCCATACCAAAACAATAAAAATTATAGCTGACGACAAGCCAAAAAAATAAATATTTACATCGAGTAACAAAATTAAAAAATAACTTAAGTCTTCACAAATTATCATAAATGTGCTATTATACAATAATTGCACATTTATTTTTTAAGGAGACGAATATGAAGGCATTAAAAGACAAAGTATTTTTGAAAACAATGTTGACTTTAGCTTTACCGGTTGCAATTCAAAACTTAGTGTCGTCATTATTAAATATGGTTGACACATTGATGATAAGTAATTTAGGTAGTGCTAGTATAGCTGGAGTTGGGCTAGCAAATCAGGTTTTCTTTTTATATATTTTACTTACTTTTGGCATAAACAGTGGCGGAGCTATTTTTATTGCACAATATTGGGGAAAAGAAGATATTAAGAATTTAAATAAAAGCCTTGGATTTGCTATAATGACTTCTTTTATTCTGGGATTAATTTTTACTTCGGTAGCTTTGTTATTCCCCAAACAAATATTAGAGCTTTTTACAAAAGAGACTGATGTAATAAATTCAGGAGTTCAATATTTAAGAATAGTATCGCTATCATACATTATGACTGCAATTAGTTTTAGTTATTCTATCGCATTGAGAACTACAGGAAAACCTCATGTTCCACTAATAGTTTCAATTATATCACTTGGAACCAACACATTGTTGAATTACATTTTGATATTTGGGAAATTTGGAGCGCCTGTATTGGGAGTAAAAGGAGCGGCAATTGCAACTGTTATAGCAAGAGTAATAGAATTCACATTACTTCTGCATGCGGTTTATAGAGGGAATGAGTATTTAAATGCCAGTGCGAAAGAATTATTCGGTTGGAACAAGGAATTTATAAAGAAATACGTAAGCATAACATATCCAGTTATATTAACTGAAGGATTTTGGGCTTTGGGACAAGTCATGTACACAATTGCTTATGCTAAGCTAGGAAAAAGTGCAACAGCGAGTGTCCAATTGACTAATACCATACAAAATATGTTTTTTGTTGTTGTAAAAGGTCTAGCAAGTGCATGTAGCATTATGGTTGGTGGCAAGATTGGAGCAGGAGAGTACGATGAAGCTTATGATTATGCCAAGAGTTTCATAATATTATCTACAGTATCGGGAGTAATACTTGGGTTAAGTCTAACTTTATCTTCAGATCTGATATTGAAATTATTTAATAACTTAGAACCAGCAGTTTATAGTTCAGCAAGGTCAATAATTATTATAATGGGCTTGACGTTTGTGATTAGGGTATATAACAACATTTCAATTGTGGGAGTCCTTAGATCAGGCGGGAATACAAAAGTAGCTATGAAGATAGACTTATCAACTGTATGGCTGATTGGAGTTCCATTAGCTTTTATAGGGGCTTTGATTTTAAAATTACCCGTACAATATTTATTTTTGCTGATCACTACCGAGGAAGTTGTCAAAGCTATATTAGGGGTGCCGATAATAAAATCTAAAAAATGGATACAAAATATAACATAAGGTGAGCCTAAGCCCACCTTATGTTATATCCTATTTATTTAATTTTTTTAATTTTACATCTGGCTCAGATGGAAGTTTAAATAGAGGAATGAACCTATCAAGTCCCGTTAATGTCAATAGAAGTATAGAGACTACAGCGATTATTGCCAAGTAATTACGTGATATTATTTCAAAAACATTGAATTTATACAATGGATAAACTGCGCTGGCAATACCTATATAGAAAGTCATATAAACATGCCATGGAATAAGTTGAGAACCAAAGACACCTAGAGCGTCAGAAAAAGTTGCATTTCTTAATCTCAATTTATACATATCTTCTTCACTAGCTTCTACATTATCTTCGGTTAATGTTCTTGTGATTGGGCCAATTGTTACAATTTGTGCCATTTCATCAGAAAGAGCCATGTTTCCAACTAATGAAAGAACTCCATTGTAGAACATAAGTTGTCTTACATTTCTAGATATTTTAGCTATTAAATTGGAAAGTGGTGAAAACGCGTTTATTTTACCCATTATTCCACCAAATGCACCTACCCACATCATCATTACAATAACCCATGATCCTGCATCAGAAAAACCTGTTAGAATCGAATCCAAGAAAGCAGATATAGAAGTTACTGTTCCTGTAAACAATCCAAAAATCAAAGATGATATTATCCCTAAGAAAAGACAAGCTAGTGTTGGTAAACCTTTAATAGCTGATATAATTACAATAATAAGTGGTATTATCATAATAGGTGATACACCCTGCTGAACTTGGTTTAGCAAAGTAACAGCAGCTGGTCTTTGCTCATTTAGGTTATCCCAAACTTCTTGCGGGATGGCTGCGATTGCTTCATTAGCATTTGCAGTAACTCCAGGTAGATGCATGCTAGAGATAAATATAATTATCGCAGCAGTAACTAAGCACAAAATAGACCATACGCCTTGATGCCTGATTCTATGTATAACTTCTACTTTTTGAATGCCAGAACTTACTACTGTAGTATCGGAGATCAATCCAATATTATCACCAAAGCATGCGCCTCCAGCTATTGACGCTGTTGTTAGAACTATATCTCCTCCGACAATGTGGTTCAACCAAAGGAATATAGGTGCTGCTGCAGCAAACGTTCCCCATGAAGTTCCAGTAGCAACAGACAAAACACATGTTACTAAAAAACCAGTTACTGCCACAGTTTTAGCACTTAATCCTAACTTCAAAGAAACATTGATGATTGATGCAGCCACTCCAGCCGACATAAATATTTCAGCCATAGCATATGCTGCCATTAGGATAAAGAAAACCAACTGCATTTCTTTTACATTATTTATGGCGGTTTCTACTATTTCGTTGAATGATAATTTATCAGTTATAAATGCTACTATTGCAGCCCATACAGCAGCTAAAGGTGCAGCTAATAAAGCATCCATGCCTGATATCATTAGTCCTGCCATTAGAAATACTGGTGTAAACTTAAAAATTGCAATTACTACATTCATTACTTAACCCCCTGTAAATTAGTAAACTAGTGATAAAAAAATATCAATCATATATAAATATAAACCTCTCTAAATAAATAGTCAAGAAAATTAAAGCAATTTATTAAAAAATTCAGATTTTCTGGATATATAATGTAAATGTGAAAATTATGTAAATAGAATCTATTAATAAATAAAAATAATATCCGCGTAATATGATAAAATAAAAATAGAAAGAAAATGGAGGGCTAAAATGGAAATTGGTAAAATATACAATGGAGAAGTAGTAGATTTTAATTCAGAAGGATTCGGTGTAATAAAGCTAGAAAAACAAGTCGTATTTGTTGATAACTGCATTATAGGAGATATAGTTGAGTTTGAAATCATCGAAGAAAAGAAGAATTATTCAATGGGTAAAGCTATAAATATCATACAATATTCTGATCTGAGAGAAAAATACGAATTTGATACAACCAAATTAGGCGGAGGAGTACCTTTAATAGAATTAAAGTATGAAGAACAATTGAAATGGAAGGAAAAGAAAATAAGAAATGACTTATATAAGATATGTGGAATAGAATATGAAATAGACCCAATTCTGGGCATGAATCATCCTTTTAGATATAGAAACAATACACAAATTCCTGTAGGTGTAAAAAATGGAGAGAAGATCATTGGATATTATAAAAGAAAATCTAATGAAATAGTTCCAATTGAAGAAGATATTCTTCAAAAGGAAATAGGCGATAGAATAATTAAATCAATAAAAGAGTGGATGGATCAATATAACATCGAAGCTTATGACAGACAGAATAAAAAAGGAAATTTAAAGCACATCGGGATAAGGACTAATCAAGACTCATTGGCGATGGTTATTTTGGTTACCCAGACAAAAGAGATTCCTCATAAAAATGAATTGATTCATAAATTGGTGAGAGATACAGGTAGTGTCATAAGTATCTATCAAAATATAAATAAAGATGATAAAGCGAAATACGGTAAGGAATTCATACATTTATTTGGTGAAGAATTTTTAGTGGATTATATTGGAGATATAAAGTTTAATATATCACCAGAATCCTTTTTCCAAACAAATTCTTTCCAAACAGAAAAATTATACAGTATAGTGAAGAAATATTTAAATCCTAGTAAGAAAGATTTAGTATATGACTTATACTCGGGGATAGGTAGCATTGCTTTGTTCATTGCTAACGATGTTGGCAAGGTCATTGGAATAGAATATATAAAATCAGCCGTCAGTGATGCTAAGAGGAATGCAGTAGAAAATAATATTGACAATGCACATTTTTACCATGGCAAAGTAGAAGTATTATTGCCCGAGTTGCAGAAAAAGGAAGGAAAGCCAAATAAAGTTATTTTAGATCCACCAAGATCTGGTGCTGGTAAAAATACTTTGTCAGAAATAGTAAACTTAAATCCGGAAACAATTGTTTATGTCTCATGTGATAGTGCCACTTTTGCGAGAGATTTAAGAATCCTATTGGAAAATGGATATAGAGTTGAGAGAATAAAACCTGTGGACATGTTTCCGCACACTACAGAGGTTGAAACTGTAGCTTTGTTACAAAAATAGATTAGGATAATAGGAGATAATTTTATGAATAGGTTAATAGGAGTTAATTCAAATTCATATCACAACTTTACGCTTGATGAAGCTATCGAAGGCATTAAAAATGCAGGATTTAAATACATTGAATTGACTGCAACTAAAGGCTGGACAGAGCATGTGTTTTCAGATATGAGTTTTAAAGAGCTAATTTTTATAAAAGATAAACTTAGCAAGGCTAATTTGATTCCTTTTGCATTAAGTGGTCATTGCAACTTAATGGATAAAAATAGGATAGAGGATTTCAAGCTAAATATTGAATTGGCTGCGTTTTTTGAGTGCAAATATATAATAAGCTCTATAGGTGAAGCTCATATTCAAGATAAAAAGGAAACTTCAGACGAAGTGGTTGTAAACAATATCTCAAGCTTATTGCCTATGCTGAATAAATATGATCTAAAACTTTGTTTAGAAATTCACGGCAGGCATAGCACAGGAGAAACTATTATGCCAATAATAGAGATGTTGAATTCACCGTATGTAATGATAAATTATGATACTGCAAATGCTATATTTTATGGCGATGCTGACATATATGACGACATAGAAAAATGTGTGAATAAAATTGGTTTTATGCATATCAAAGATAAAAACGGCTTGCCAGATGAATGGAATTTTCCAGCTCTGGGGAAAGGATATATTGATTTTCCAAGAGTATTTGGCATACTGCAAAGCTATAAGAACAATTGCCCAATGAGCATAGAAATAGAATTTACTAAAGAAGGGCCAAAGAACCTTGATGAAGTTCATAATGCGGTGAAAGATTCTTTTGATTACTTAAAAAATGTCGATATTATGATTTAATACAGCTTTAAGCATAGTAAAAGAGGAGGCCTATTATGATAAATATTGGATTAGTTGGATTTGGGGGAATAGGAAAAGTTCATTTGGATAACTATTTACTGCTAGAGAATGTAAAAGTTAATGCTGCTGTTGTAAATTCCGAGTCAAGTAAATTAAAGGCACAAGCGATGGGATTAAGAACATATAAGACAATGGAAGAGATGGTAGCGAATGAAGATATTGATGTAATAGATGTCTCAACTCCTACTTATTTGCACAAGGAACATGTATTAAAGGCCTTATCACTAAATAAAAATGTAATAGTTGAAAAACCAATAACTTTAAACAAATCAGATGCTATTGAGATGTTCGATTTTGCAAAAAATAGAAATCTTAAACTCTTTGTCGCTCAAGTGGTAAGATTTTCATATGAATCAGAAATTTTGAGGGATATTTGTGTAAATAATAAATTGGGGAAAGTCCTTGATGCGTATTTTGAAAGACTATCTTCAGCGCCAAAATGGTCATCAAATAATTGGTTTCTAGAAAAAGAAAAAAGTGGGCATATACCTTTTGATCTGCATATACACGATCTTGACTTGATGATAAGTTTATTTGGTAAACCATTATCATTTGATGTAAGAACTTGTGGGAAAAATGATTTATCATTTAAAGAACAATATAGAATAAACTATCATTTTGATGGATTTGACGTACTGGCGACTGCTTCTTGGTATAATTCGAACTATCCATTTAAAGCAAATTGGAGGGTAGTATTTGAAGAAGGCATATTAGAATATAATAATCAAAAACTTATTTTATTTGAACCAAACAAAGATCCAATAGTTTATGAAGACAATACGCATAGGATGATCAATACAGATATTAACTTGCCATCATCATCTATGTTTTACAAGGAATTAAAATATTTTATTTCATGTATTGAAAATGGCGATGATACTTTTATAAAACCAACTGAGATACTAAATACAATAGAAATACTTGAAAATATTTTAAATTATTGAAATATTTATTTATTTATATTGACAGTCTAAATTTGTAAAGCTATACTCAAATTATAAATGGAAACGTTTATTTATGTATGAAAAGGATTACATTGGAGGCGAATCATGTCAACTATTGAAGATGTAGCAAAAGAAGCTAATGTATCTGTAGCCACTGTTTCAAGAGTGATTAACAATCCCGAAATTGTAAAAGAAGAAACAAGACTCAGAGTCTACGAAGCTATTGAGAAACTCTCGTACGAACCCAATATATCAGCAAGAAATTTAAGGAAAAATGAGACTAGAGTTGTGCTTATTGTAACTCCCAACATTACAAACCCCTATTATGCACATATACTTGCAGGTATTGGAGATATGGCACAAACACATGGATATAGTGCCCTCATATATAATACATATGGTAAAGAAAGCGAGCAAAAGAAAGCACTTGATATGTTAAAGAAAAAAAGATCAGATGGGGCGATTATATTAGCAAGCAACATGGATTCAAATTGGATAGAGGATTACGCCTCTGAGTACCCTATTGTGCTATGTTCAGAATATCCAATGGATGTAGATATTTCAAGAGTATCCATCGACAACTATGATGCTGCATACAATGTCATGCAGTATATTTACAGCCTAGGGCATAGAAAAATTGCCATGATTTCAAGCACTAACAATTATATATCTACATATTTGAGGCTAAAAGCTTATCAGGATTTTTTAAATATAGAAACCATTGAATGTAATGAAGAATATATACAATATGCAGATGAAGTATATTCTTTTAAAAGCGGGAAAGAAGCTACATTGAAATTATTAAATCTTAAGGAGAAACCAAGTGCGATATTTTGCATCTCTGACACTATAGCTTTAGGTGCTATTGCAGCAATTAAAGAGTCAAATCTAGATATACCTCAGGACATATGTGTTGTTGGATTTGATGATGTCGACTATACGACTATGTTTCATCCTTATCTTACAACAGTTTCTCAACCATGTTATAAGCTCGGCACAGAATCTTTTAGGTTGTTGAATAATCTCTTTAAAAATGGAATAAAGTCAATAGAAAAGAGAATAATACCTTATGAACTTATTGTGAGAGAGACCACCAAATCTTTATTTTAATGGGTGAAGTTAATTGTGAACTATTTTCACAACTAACTATATAATTAGTGAGGAGGATTAATCATGAAAAAAGCAGGAAGTGTCATTTTAACATTAGCATTAATATTTTCGCTTCTACTTACTGGGTGCAGTGATGGCTCGAATGTTTCGAATAACGAGGGCAAAACTGGAGATAAGTATAAACTTGGTATCCTTGCTCCAGCTGTAACTCATGGTTGGGTAGCGGCAGTGGCATATCACGCAGAAGCAAGAGCAAAAGAATTATCAGATGAAATTGAGTACCAAATTTACACGAGCTCCAATGCTGAAGAGATGACCACTCAACTCGATGACTTAATGACATGGGGAGCAGATGCGATAGTAGCTTTTCCACAATGGGAAGGCATGGAAGTACCTATACAAAGAGCTATAGATGAGGGCATAAAAGTAGTAAACTTTGATATTGAGATCAATGCTGATGGAGTTTATAGAGTTTCTGGTGACAATTATGGAATAGGAGTAGCAGGAGCTGAATACATTGTGGATAAAATTGGAACAGAAGGAAATGTAGTGATTCTTGAAGTTCCAACTTCTGGATCAGTTTCAGAGCTAAGGAAGAAAGGCTTTTTAGATAAGGTTGAGGAGATTGCTCCAAATTTAAATCTTTTAACTTATGCGACAAAATTCACTAGAGAAGATGGGTTAAAAGATTTTGCAGATATTTTAACTAGCAATCCCAAAATAGATGCTGTATTTTCGATGGATGATGAAACATCTATAGGAGTTTTGCAAGCGATAAATGAAGCAGGAAGAACAGATATAAAAGTGTTGACTGGTTGTGGCGGCATGCAGGAGTATTTTAAACTTATGCCTGAATATGAAAATATCTGGCTTGAATCAGCGTTATATAGTCCTGCTATGGTCAAAGATGCAATAGATGTTGCATTGAAGCTCTTAAAAGGCGAAAAAGCTGAAGAAGTCACTATAATACCTACAACTGTTGTTGATAGAACGAATTATCAAGATTATCTTGACCCAAATTCTCCATATTAGAAATTTTAAAATTTAAGAGAGGTTATCTATCCTCTCTTAAATTATATATGAACTATGGTGGTGGTTTAATGAGTATAGAGCTTAGGGATATATACAAGTATTTTGGAAGCAACGAAGTTTTAAAAGGAGTAAATTTATCAGTTGAAGACGGTGAGATATGTGCATTGATAGGGGAAAATGGAGCTGGAAAATCTACACTAATGAATATATTGGGAGGCGTAATAAAAAAAGATTCTGGAAAAATACTCATAGATGGGAAAGAGGTCGATTTTAATAGACCTATTGAAGCGATTGAAAACGGAATATCATTTATACACCAAGAACTAAATTTAATCAATGATTTACCTATTTATGAAAATATGTTTATTGGCAGAGAGATAAAAAATACTAGCGGCTTATTGAACCATAAAGAAATGTATCTGAGAACAAAAAAAATTTTTGAAGATATGAATATCAATCTAGATCCAAAGACAATGGTAAGAGATTTAGATATTTCATATAAACAAATTGTAGAAATCACAAGAGCTATGATAATGAATGCAAAGACTATAATCATGGATGAACCAACGACATCCTTAACTGAAAAAGAAATCAAAAGAGTTTTTGAGATGATGTTGAATTTAAAGAAACATAAAGTAGGGATAATATATATTTCTCATAAATTAAATGAAATCAAAGAGATATGTGATAAATATTATTGTCTAAGAGATGGCTATTTGGTAAGCGAAGGTCTTGTAAGAGAAGTAAGCACTGATGATTTAGCCATGTTTATGGTGGGACATATACTAGATATAAAAGAAAATAGAAAAGAAGTTAAACTCGGAGATGAAATTTTAAGAGTTGAAAATTATTCTAAAAAAAATACATTCAATGATATTGATTTTTCGCTTTACAAAGGAGAAATACTAGGTTTTACTGGGCTTTTAGGCGATGGAAGGAGCGAATTATTTCAGTGCATATGCGGAATTGACAAGCAAGACTACGGGAAACTGTTTATTGAAGAAGAATTGTGCAATATAGATAGCGTAGTGAAAGCAATCAATATGGGAATTGGGTACTTGCCAAAGAACAGAAAAGAGAATGGAATAATAAAAGACATGAATATACTAGAAAATGCTTCAATTGTTGTGTGGCCAAAGTACTCGAAGCGTGGACTTATTAATTTTAAATTGCATAGGGAAATATTTAGGGATCAAGTTAAATCATTGAGAATTAAGATGATAAAGGAAACTGACAACATTAACAATTTGTCTGGAGGAAATCAGCAGAAAGTAATATTAGCTAAGTGGTTAGCAACCAATCCTAAGATTATGATTTTAGACAATCCTACTCAAGGAGTTGATGTGGGGGCTAAAGAAGATATATATGACATCATAAGAAACCTCGCTGATAAAGGGATGGGAATAATAGTGTTATCCAGTGAAGCCCAAGAGATCGTAAGACTATGTGATAGAGCGATTGTAATGTATCACGGGAAAATACAAGGAGAAGTGTCTAAAGATACTTTAAATGAACATGACATCATGAAACTAGCTACTGGCAGTAACATAAAGAGTGAGGTGAGCTAATTAATGGCAGAGATTTCTAAGAAAGAAAATAGCTTAATTCTAAAACTTAAATACAAATGGTCAAATCAACCGCTTTTTAGCACTGCTATTGCATTGGTTATAATAATTGTTGCACAAACTCTAGTTTTAGGATTTGATTATGATTCAATCGGCAGTTGGTTTATTTCTTGGTTAAATAACTGGGTGAACATATTGAGAAACAATGCAAGCATTGGAATAATAGCATTGGGCATGACTTTAGTTATCATTTCAGGAGGAATAGACTTGGCAGTCGGTTCTACATTAGTTGCAACAGGTGCTGTGCTTATGATGCTTATTGACGAAGGGCCGAATGGTATCCTGATAAAACTGGGAATTACTGGAATACCGGCATTTATTGTAGCTATATTGCTTATATTACTTATGGGAAGCGTTTTAGGAAGTTTAATAGGAGTATTAATAACGAAGGGAAAAATTCCGCCATTTATTGCAACATTAGGTGCTATGAAGATTTTTAGGAGTGTAACTCAGCATTTTATGCAAGGGTACAATCCGACTGTGCCAAGGGAATTTCTTGTAATTTCGAATTTGAAATTTGGAAAATACATGATCATGCCAATTGTTTATTGGATTATTTTATCAATAATATTATATTTTATATCTAAGAAAACTGTATTTGGCAGGCAAGTTATAGCAGTTGGCTCAAATGAAAAATCAGCAAGACTTTCTGGTGTAAAAGTAGAGAGAGTGAAGACGCTCGTATATACTTTATCTGGGTTGTTAGTGGCAATTGCTTCAATAGTCCAAGTTTCTAGAATAGGCTCAATGGATTTTGCAAATGCTGGCAGTGGCAGTGAAATGGATGCAATAGCAGCAGTTGTAGTCGGTGGAACAAGTATGAGTGGTGGTAAAGGTCAAATACTTGGAACAGTGCTTGGAGTCTTAATCATCGCAGTAATGAATAATCTTCTTAATCTGTTTGGAGTGCCTCCATTTTTGAGGGAAGCTTTTAAAGGCGTAATTGTTGTAGCTGCAGTTTTATTGCAAAAGAAAGAGAAAGTTTAGAGAGTTAGGAGGTATATTATGATTAGAGTTGGTGTGATTGGCTGTGGAAAGATAGCTCAAGTAAGGCATATTCCAGAGTATTTAGATAATAAAAATGCACAATTGGTTGGATTGTATGATAGAACTTCAGAAAGAGCAAAGTTATTAGCTGATAAATACAATGTAATACATTATGAAGATTATCATGATATGCTTAATGATGAAGAAATAGATGCTGTGAGTATATGTGTGGCGAACAATCTACATGCCAAGATTACAATTGAAGCATTAGAGAAAGGAAAACATGTACTTTGTGAGAAACCAATGGCCACTACTTTAGAAGATTGTCTGCTTATGGTTAAAACTGCCAAAGACAACAATAAAAAGTTATTGATAGGGCACAATCAAAGATTGGCGAAGGCTCATATATATGCTAGAAGGTTAATTGAAAATCAAGTAATCGGTGACTGTTTAAGTTTTAGAACAACATTTGGGCATTCCGGGCCAGAAACATGGAGTATAAATCCAGGATTGAATGTTTGGTTTTTCAGTAAAGAAGTTGCTACAATGGGGTCCTTAGCTGACCTTGGTATTCATAAGACAGATTTAATAAACTATCTACTAGATGATGAAATAGTTGAGACCACCGCTATTCTTTCAACTTTAGACAAAAAATATGAAACAGGAGAACCTATTTTAGTGGATGATAATGCAATTTGCATATATAAAACAAAAAAAGGAGCTATAGGTTCTATGACTGCAAGTTGGACTTATTACGGGCCTGAGGACAATAGTACTGTAATATATGGGACTAAAGGAATAATGAAAATTTATGATGATAAAGATTATGCAATAAAATTGTTTTTGAAAAATGGAGAAAAAATAGATTTCGATCTAGAAACAATCCAAACAAATGACAATCAGACTAAAAGCGGAGTTATTGATGAATTTATTGATAGCTTAGAGAACAATACTGATTCAGTACTATCTGCTGAACATATACTTCCTTCCATGAAAGCAATTTTTGCAAGTATAGATTCATCAATTACTGGATCCACTGTAAGAATTGAATAGAAAGAAGGGATATTATGAAAATAGGATTTGTAAGTTCGATATTAGCTGATAAGAGTTTTGAAGAAGTAATCGATATTGCAAACAAATTATCTTACCAATGTGTTGAGTTGGCTTGTTGGCCTAGAGGAGAAGCTGAAAGAAGATATGCAGGAGTAAGCCATATAGATGTAGACAATATCGATGATAAGAAGGCAAGTTATATTAAGGATTATTGTGTTCATAAAAATGTAGAAATATCATCATTAGCTTTTTATCCAAACACTGTAGGCAATGATTTAAAAATGAGAGAGAAAAATGTCAAACACCTATATAAAGTTATAGATGCAAGTGCAAGATTAAACGTCAATATGGTGACGACATTTATAGGCAGAAATCAGTTTTTAAACATTGAAGACAATCTTAAGCTTGTTAAAGAAGTTTGGCCAGACATCTTAGAATACGCAAAAAGAAAAAATGTTAAGATAGCTATTGAGAATTGTCCAATGCTTTTTGACAAAGACCAATGGCCTGGTGGACAAAATTTATTTAATTCACCAGATATATGGGATAGAATTTTTGAAATATTGCCAAATGAGAATTTAGGGATTAATTATGATCCAAGTCATTTCATATGGCAAAATATGGATTATATTGAGCCAATATACAAGTACAAAGAAAGAATATTTCATATTCACTTTAAAGATATCAAAATAAATAAAGAAAAATTAAAAAAATGTGGTGTTTTAGCATATCCATTAGAATACATGACACCTAAGATACCGGGTTTAGGGGATTGCATGTGGAATAAGTTTATTTCAGCATTATCGGATATAGGCTATGATGGATATTCATGCGTAGAAATTGAAGATAAAGCTTTCGAAAGAGACGATGCCTCAATACTAAAAGGTTTGATAATCTCCAAGAGATATTTAGAGCAATACCTTGCGTAGAAAACTTTTTTTCTCAGGCTAGTATTTTCTTGTAAAAGAAATGCTAGCTTTTATATTAAGTTTTCCTTCTTTATGGTATATTTATAGTTAAGTTAAATTAAATAATATAAACTGTTAAATTGTGGTATATATCATACGAGGGGTGATATTATGGAAAGCAACACTAAAAAACTTGTTCAAGCTTCAGTACTGCTTGCAATCGCAATTATTTTTCAAATTATTGGACGAACTATTCCAGAAATAAATCAATTTATTGTTGGACCAATTGTCAACATGGTGCTTATTTTGACTGCTTATATTTGCGGAAGATGGTTTGGAGTTGGTGTAGGGGTATTAACTCCCGTATTAGCTTATCTTGTAGGTCAATTAGCTGCCCCATTGGCTCCTTTCATTCCATTTATTATGGTGGGGAATGCTATATATGTATTGATATTTAGCATCTTTATGGAGAAGGGCCAAACCCAAAGGATTATTGGAGTTATATTAGGTTCTGTTGTAAAATTCTTATTTTTGTCATTCTCTGCAAAAAAATTGATATATGTATTTGGACTAGAGTTTCCAACAAAAGTTGCGAATGCACTAGCTGTGAGTATGAGTACGCCTCAGCTCATAACAGCTCTAGTAGGAGGAGCATTTGCATTGATAGGAATAAATATTTTGCGAAAGAGAAGAATCATTTAGCAATTAAGGAGGCTAAAATGAAAAAGATTTTTTATAATGGGAAGATATACCAAAACAGAGATAAGTTTGCGCAAGCAATGCTGGTCGACAAAGGGATTATAAAGGATATAGGAACAAATGAATATATACTATCTTTAAAAGATGGCTGTGATTTGATTGACTTAAAAGGCAAAACAGTGATTCCTGGATTTAATGATTCACATCTTCACTTAGAAGGAGTTGGTTACAGATTATCTAATCTGAATTTATATGGTTTGAAATCAGTAGATGAAATAATTTTTAGAGCAAAAGAGTATATTAATGACAATAAAATCGATGATATATTATTAGGGAACGGCTGGAATCAAGATTATTTTGTTGATGAAAAAAGACTTTTAAATAGACATGATCTAGATATGATTTCAACTGATATCCCTATAATTTTCACAAGAGTATGTGGACACATTTTAGTAGCGAATACAAAAGCTTTGGAAATTTTAGGGATCGATGAAAGCCTGCTAGATATTGAAGGTGGGAAAATACTTAGAGAAGAAGATGGATTTCCAAATGGAGTGTTTTGTGAAAACGCAATGAAGTTATTTAACAAGTATTTGAAAACTACAACTTCATATCAAAGAGAAAAATATCTAGAAAAGGCAATTAATCATGCTATAAAAAATGGCATAACTTCTGTTCAAACTAATGATGTAAATGGCGATAATTATATGGATGTACTATCTGCCTATAAAAAGTTAGAAAGAGAAAGTAAACTTAACATAAGAGTTACACACCAATGTGCTTTTGAGGATATTTCATCTTTGGCAGAGTTTTTTAAAGAATTGAATGAAGATGAATACAATACAAGTTTTAATAAAATAGGACCTATAAAATTATTTGCAGATGGCTCGCTTGGGGCAAGAACAGCCTATTTAAGGGAAGACTATAAAGATGATTCAGGAAACAAAGGTGTGAGAATATACACTGATGAAGAACTTGATGAAATCACAAGATACATTGATTCAAATAATAAGCAGATGCTTATACATGCAATAGGTGATGGTGCGGTTGAACAGGTACTCAATTCATATGAAAAGATAATTAAATATAGCAACAATAAAAGACATGGCATAGTCCACTTACAAATAACTGATGAAGAAATATTAAGGTTGGTAAAAGACTTGGACTGTTTAGCATTAGTACAACCTATATTTCTAAACTATGATATTCACATCGTAGAGGATAGGATTGGCGAAGAATTGGCAAAGACATCTTATGCTTTTAATACATTGATTAAAAGAGGTGTACATTTATCACTCGGAACAGATGCTCCTGTTGAGGACCTCAATCCATTTAACAATTTGTACTGTGCTGTAAATAGAAAAGATCTTAATGGATACCCTGATAAATCTTGGAATGAAAGCGAAAGAATGGACATTTACGATGCAATAGACGCGTATACTTTAGAGTCAGCATATGTAAGTTTTGAAGAAAGCCTAAAAGGAAGACTAGAGAAGAATTATTATGCCGATTTCGTCGTACTTGATGATGATATATTTGAAATAGATACTGAAAAAATAAAAGATATAAAAATAAATATGACAGTGGTAGACGGAGAAATAGTTCACGAGAATCAATAAATGAAAATTTAATAAATAGAATGATTTAAACACCTGAAAGATATAATACTTCACAATAAATATTTATTAATTTACTTGAAAGGATGATATCAATTAGGTGTTTTTTCATTTTTATTTTACAGTACATCATTAGTGGCGCAATTTTAAGTCTGATAATAATTACAATGATTTTTTAATATGGATATTCAGACGAAATTATTAAGTAAAACAATAAAAATATATTGTAAAACGATATTTTTTCCTTTATTATGTAATAGAGGGGAGATATCATGTACGATATAATAATTATAGGAGCAGGTCCTGCAGGTTCTAATCTTGCAAGATTATTGAGTAAAAAAAAGAAAGTGTTGCTAGTGGATAGAAGAAATTTTATGAGCTATACCTCAATAAATGAAAAATTATGTGGGGGGTTATTAGCTCCTGATGCTCAACTAATGTTTGCAAAGTTAAACTTATCTTTGCCAAACAGCATATTAGTAAATCCTCAGATATTTGCAGTTAAGACAATTGATTTAAATAATAACATAAAAAAATATTATCAGAGGTTTTACTTGAACTTTGACAGATTTAAATTTGATAAATGGATGTTTGATATGATACCTGATGACATTGAAAAAATGGTCAATACAGTTTTTACTGGTTGTAGAAAAGAATCTAATAGTATAACTGTAAAGCTTCGCACAAAAGATAAGGAAATGGAAGTCGAAACAAAGGTATTAGTTGGCGCTGACGGATCGAATTCATCGGTTAGGAAAAGTGCATATGATGCTTATAAATGGCCAAAACAATACCTTTCTATACAGGAGGTATATAAATCAAATACAATATTGCCTTATTATTTAGCAATATTTGATCATTGTATCACTGATTTTTATTCTTGGATCATACCAAAAGAAGATACAATATTAATTGGTTCAGCTTTGAATAGAGATGGTGCGAAAGAAAAGTTTGAATTGCTGAAGATAAAATTATCAAATGAGGGTTTTGATTTATCTAATTTAATAAGTACGAAAGGAACTTTTATAAATAGGCCAATACGAAATAGTGAAATTTGTTATGGCAGAAAAAATATATTTTTGATTGGAGAATCGTCTGGTTTAATTAGTCCAAGTTCTGCTGAGGGTATCAGCTATGCACTATATAGTTCAAGTATATTAGCTAATATCATAAAGAACTGCAATGAAAATGATGTCGATGAAATATACAATAAAGAAATGAAGAAAATGAACTTCAAAATGACACTAAAACATATTAAATCACCTTTTATGTACAATAATTTTTTGAGGAAAACAGCAATGAAATCTTCATTACTTAGTATTAAAGGGTTATAAAATATATCAATACAATCACGTTGAACTATTAAATAAATCTATTTTATTAAACGCTATCCTACGATTATAATTTAAATATCTTACAAGAAAGAGGGATAGCATGAAGAATAAAAATTCAATATTAATAATTTCAGCCTTAGCAGTAGCAATTAACATTGTTTTAGGCACATTAGTTTCAAGGTTACAAATACCATTATTGTTTTTAGATACCTTAGGTACGATTTTCATAGCTGCATTGTATGGACCTTGGTATGGAGCTAGCGTTGGAGCAATTACTAATATTTTAACTCCTATATTGTCTGGAAACCCTAAGGACATTCCTTTTTTTATAGTGAATGCAGCAATTGGTTTAATAGTTGGAATCATAGCAAAGAAATACAAATTTGGCACAAAACAGGCAATAATCACTGGAATTATACTGGCAATAGTTGCTCCATTAATTGGAACGCCAATTGCTGTATATGTTTATGGAGGTTTAACTGGTTCAGGAAATGATATAATTTTTAGCATTTTAAAGCAATCAGGTGCTGAGGTTTTTACTGCGGCTTTTATTCCTAGAATAGCTGGCAATTTAATAGATAAAATTCTTTCATGTTTGTTAGCGAGTTATATGATTAAAAGACTGCCGAAAGAATATATTAGAGGAGATAATATATAATGCTTGATAACGACGAAAGAGGCAAGAAAATAGTTGTAGTAAGTCACTGCATATTAAATCAAAACTGTGTAGTACAACCAATGGCAAGAGCTAAGGGAGCTTTTAAAATAGCTTCAAGATTTATTGAAGAAGGGATTGGAATTATACAATTGCCATGCCCTGAACTAAGGCATTTTGGGTTAGAAAGAAAACCTATGAGCAAATTTGATTATGACACTCCAATTCACAGAGAGATGTGCAGACACATGCTAAGGCCTGTTATAAAAGAAATAGAAGAATATACAAATCATGGCTATGAAATAGTAGGAGTAGTAGGTATAGAAGATAGTCCAAATTGTGATATAAATGAAAACAGAGGAATATTTATGCAGGAATTATTCAAATTGTTGAATGATGCAAATATTCAATTAAAAAGTTATGAGATACCTCTTGATTATGATGAATTGAAGTAAAAAAATAGTCCAAAATGGACTATTTTTTTAAGTGTGCCCAGCATGAGCAACAACTAGGTGGTGAAAGTCCACTACGGGCTTGGTAGTAGGAACCGTTAGCCAAGAGCAAGGGTGTCCATGGTGACGTGGAATCTGAAGGAAGCTAGAGGCAAAATTCTGAACCGACGAACAGAAATCACATCAGGCTGAAGTAGAGTGGATGAGTTTGCTTAACAAAACAAAGTCCAATACTACCCGAACTCTACACAGTAAATGTGGCGGTTACATGGAAGGAAGGTTGTTGTTCTTACCTGGGGAGATCTCATGGACATGGAGAAACAAAGTATGAACCATGGTTGAAACAAGATTTGTCATGAGAAGTC
>NZ_JCANTN010000022.1:0-35573 GCF_059568515.1 Soehngenia saccharolytica DSM 12858
CAGAAGAAAACCCAAGCTACACTAATGCAGGAGAATACAAAGTATATGTAAAAGTAGAAAATCCAAACTATGAAGATAGGACAGGATCAGCTACAGTAACAATAACAAAGAGAGATATAACCGTACAATCACAAAGTGCTACAAAAGTATATGACGGGACTCCATTAACTAAAAATGAATTCATTATAACTAATGGCAATCTTGTAACAGGAGAGAATATAACAGTAGTTATAAGTGGTTCGCAAACAAGTGTTGGTTCAAGTAAAAACACAATACAAAGCATAAGCATAAAATCTGGTGATAAAGATGTAACTGGGAACTACAGTATAACAAAGGTAGAAGGAGCATTAACAGTAACACAACCATATTATCCACCATATATACCACCAGAAGAAGAAGTAGATGAAGAAATACCAACTGATCTTCCTGAATTGACAGATGAGCATATAGCATATATACAAGGATATCCAGACAATACAGTAAGACCTTTAAGATATATCACGAGAGAAGAGGTTGCTACAGTATTCTACAGACTTTTAGATGCAGAGTACAGAAGTATGGTATTTACAACAAACCAAAATTTCCTAGATGTAAAAGCTACTAGATGGTCAAATAAACACATCGCAACATTAGCAAATGCTGAAGTGATATTAGGCTACAAAGACGGTACTTTTAGACCTGGAAATTATATAACTAGAGCTGAATTAGCCGTAATAGCATCAAGATTCGACAATTTAAGTCCATTTGAATCAGATAAATTCTCAGATATAAAAGGGCATTGGGCAAATAAGTATATCAATTCGGCTGCTGAAAAAGGATGGGTAAAAGGATATGCTGATGGAACATTTAAACCAGATAACTATATAACAAGAGCAGAGTTTGTAACCTTAGTAAATGCTGTGTTAGATAGAAAAGTTACAAAAGATTATATCCTTGAAGATGCAAGAAAATTCCCAGACTTAACAGAAGACAAATGGTATTATGAAGACATGCAAGAGGCAATAAATAGCCACGAATATGAATGGCAGGAAGATAACACAGAAAAATGGACTAAAATTTATTACCCAGATTTGGATATGTGATAATTAAAAGATAAAGCCCTCAATTGAGGGCTTTATCTTTGTAAAAGTAGTGATATAATATAGGCTAGGATGGTTTACAATAATCTAAATATATTTGCAAAATCCTACATAAATGGTATAATATAGTGATGCTATAAATAATTGATGTAAAATTGTAGTGTGATTTGAAAGGATGATGTAGACAAATGGGTTTACTAAATAAAGTATTTGGCACATATAGTGAGAGAGAGCTAAAAAAAATAGATGGTGTTGTAGAAAAAATAATTTCATTAGATGATGAAATATCAAAACTATCTGATGAAGAGTTAAGGAACAAAACTGTTGAATTTAAAAATAGATTTGCAAATGGAGAAACTCTAGATCAATTATTGCCTGAAGCGTTTGCGGTCGTAAGAGAAGCGTCTCATAGAGTTCTTGGAATGAAACACTTCAAAGTTCAACTTTATGGAGGAGTAATACTTCATCAAGGTAGAATAGCTGAAATGAAAACTGGTGAAGGGAAAACCTTGGTTGCTACTTTGCCTGCGTATTTAAATGCAATAGCAGGGAGAGGTGTTCATATAGTAACTGTCAATGATTACCTTGCTAGAAGAGATAAACAATGGATGGGGAAAATATATGAATTTCTAGGCCTTTCTGTTGGGTGTATAGTCCATGGATTAAACAACAAAGAAAGAAGAGAACAATACTCTTGCGATATAACTTATGGTACTAATAATGAGTTTGGCTTTGATTATTTAAGAGATAACATGGTCATATATAAAGAGGAAATGGTTCAAAGAGATCTATTTTATGCTATCGTGGATGAAGTAGACTCTATTTTAATTGATGAAGCAAGAACTCCTTTGATAATATCAGGTGAAGGAGATAAGTCTACATCTTTGTATGAGATGGCAGATAAGTTTGCACAAACATTAACTTTTAGATATTTGGATCCTAGTGAAGAGAAATTAGATCCATTTAATAGAGAAATCAAAGAAGAAACTGTTGACTATATAGTTGACGAAAAAGCAAGAAGTATAATGTTAACAGAAAATGGAACTAGAAAGGCTGAGAAGTTTTTTGGTTTAGAGAACTTAGCCGATATTGATAACATGGAGATAGCCCATCACATAAATCAAGCATTAAAAGCTAGAAGTCTGTTTAAGAGAGATATAGATTATGTAGTAAAAGATGAAGAAGTAATTATAGTTGATGAGTTTACTGGAAGATTGATGTTTGGAAGAAGATATAGTGATGGATTACATCAAGCTATCGAAGCAAAGGAAAAATTGAAAGTAAGATCAGAATCAAAAACTTTAGCAACTATAACATTTCAGAATTATTTCAGAATGTATGAAAAATTAGCTGGTATGACTGGTACTGCAAAAACAGAAGAAGATGAATTCAGAGAAATATACAACATGGATGTAATTGAAATACCAACCAATAAACCAGTCATAAGAGTAGATTATCCTGATGTAGTTTATAAAAATGAAGAAGCTAAATTCAGAGCTGTAGTTGAAGAGATAAAAGAGAGACATGCTACCGGACAACCAATCTTGGTAGGTACTGTTACTATAGAGAAATCAGAATTGTTATCTAAAATGTTGAAAAAAGAAGGCATAAAACATGAGGTTTTAAATGCCAAACAACATGAGAGAGAAGCTGAAATAATAGCTCAAGCCGGTAGATTTGGTGCTGTCACTATAGCTACCAATATGGCAGGACGTGGTACTGACATAGTATTAGGTGGAAATCCAGAATACATGGCTAAACAAGAAATGAAAAAAAAGGGCTATGATGATGAAACATTGGCATTAGTTGATAGTTTCTATGATACTGACGATGAAAATATTCTAGAAGCTAGAAAAACTTATCAACAATTAGTTGAAAAATATGAAGAGATAACTAGGGAAGAACATAAAAGAGTAGTTGAAGCAGGAGGACTCCATATAATTGGCACCGAGAGACATGAGTCAAGGCGTATAGACAACCAATTGAGAGGTAGATCAGGACGTCAAGGGGACCCAGGTAGTTCTAGATTTTATATTTCACTAGAAGATGATTTAATGAGATTATTCGCAGGCGATAGAATTAAAGGCTTAATGGAGAGTGCAAATATGCCTGATGATGAACCATTAGAACATAGTTTGTTGACTAGAACTATAGAAAATGCGCAGAAAAAAGTAGAAGGCAACAATTTCTCGATACGTAAGCACGTTCTAAAATATGATGATGTCATGAATAAACAGAGAGAGATAATATACAAAGAAAGAAGAAGAGTTTTAGAAGGAGAAAATTTAAAAGACCATATATTAGAGATGGTAAAAAATTTAGTGGAATCTAATGTCGAAATTTACACAAGACAAGCTAAATATCCTGAAGAATGGGATCTAGATGGACTTGAGGTATTTTTAGAAAAGACATTTGGTATGAGAAGGGGAGTTTTATCTAAGCTCGATATTGACAGTTTAACAAAAGATAAATTAATTGAGTATATATTAGATAAGGCAAATGAAATTTACTCTTCTAAAGAGCAGGAATTTGGTGAGGAAACATTCAGAGAAATAGAAAGGATTGTTTTGCTCCAAGTTGTAGATACTAAATGGATGGATCATATAGATGCCATGGACCAACTTAAACAAGGGATAGGGCTTAGATCTATGGGACAAGAAGACCCAGTAAGAGCTTATCAAATTGAAGGCTTTGATATGTTTGAAGAAATGACTACTAGCATATGGGAAGATACAGTACAATTTTTATTCCACGCTGTAAAATCGAAGCCAGTTGAAAGAAAAAGGGTAGCAAATCCATTGGAAATAGGAAATTCTGAAAGTGGCAATAAACCAGTTGTAAATAAATCAAAAAAAGTTGGTAGAAACGATCCATGCCCATGTGGTAGTGGAAAGAAATACAAGAAATGCTGCGGTGCTCCAGACAAAGAAAATGCGGTATGATGAAAGGGTGATAGAGTGGATTTATATTTAGACAAAGAAAGATTGAATAATTGTTTAAATACTATGGACGAGTTGGGTGTTTCACTTTGACTTACCAGCAAAGAAGAAATTGGTAGAAGAACTTGAAAAAAGCACTTACGATGAGAACTTTTGGAAAAATCAACAAAATGCTCAGAATACTATGCAAAAGATCAAGAACTTAAAAGAGCAAATTGAAACTTATGAAAAACTTAAGAATAAAGTAGAAGATTTAAATTTCTTATATCAATTGATGCTTGAAGAAGATGATTATACAGATTATGAAACAGTAGAAAAGTCATTGGAAGAAGTCGAAAAAGAAGTTGACGAATTTAAAATATCAACGCTATTAAATGGAGAATACGATGAAAACAATGCTATACTTTCCATTCACGCAGGTGCAGGCGGATTAGAAGCTCAAGACTGGGCTGAGATGCTACTTCGGATGTATAGAAGATGGGCAGAAGATAAAGGATATAAAGTAGAAACTTTAGATATATTGCAAGATCCAGAGGCGGGTATAAAATCTGTAACACTGTTGATTTCTGGATACAATGCTTACGGATATTTAAAAGGTGAAAAGGGTGTTCATAGGCTCGTAAGAATTTCTCCATTTGACGCTTCTGGGAAAAGGCACACTTCTTTTGCTAGTGTAGATGTTTTTCCTGAACTTAAAGACGAAGAAGATATTGAGATAAATGAGAAAGACTTAAAAATTGACACATATAGGTCAACTGGAGCGGGTGGTCAACATGTTAACACCACAGATTCTGCAGTTAGAATTACCCATATTCCAACGGGGATAGTTGTGCAGTGTCAGTCCGAAAGAAGTCAGCATTCCAACAAAGAAACTGCTATGAAAATGCTTAAAGCTAAGTTGATTCAGTTGAAAGAAGAAGAAAACAAAGAAAAGATAGAGGATCTTCAAGGTTCTTATTCTCAGATTGCTTGGGGATCACAAATTAGATCTTATGTTTTTCACCCTTACAGCATGGTAAAAGACCATAGAACCCAAGCGGAAGTTGGAGATGTCTATAGAGTCATGGATGGAGACCTAGACTATTTTATAAATGAATATTTAAAATACAAAGCTCTTCAGTAGAAGAGCTTTAATTAAGCTTAGGAGGGCAATATGGATGTAATTAAAGAAATAGCAAAAAGCTTAAACTTAAAAGAAAAAAATGTGGAAAATGCTGTTAAATTGCTCGATGAAGGCAATACAATTCCATTTATCGCCAGATACAGAAAAGAATTAACTGGTGAAATGACTGACATAAAATTAAGAGAGCTGGATGAGAAACTTACATATTTGAGAAATCTTGAAAAAAGAAAAGAAGATGTCATCAGATTAATAGATGAACAAGGGAAACTAACTGATGAACTGAAAATTGAGATTGAAAAAGCTGATAACTTGCAAAGGATAGAAGATCTTTACAGGCCATTTAAACCAAAGAGAAGAACTAAAGCTACAATTGCAAGAGAAAAGGGTTTAAGCGAATTAGCAGAGGCGATATCTAAAAATCAGTTAAAAGATGAGGAATTGCTGAAATTTACTGAAACATTTATAAATACTGAGAATGGTGTAAATACTATAGAAGATGCTTTTGAAGGAGCTAAAGACATAGTAGCAGAAGACATTTCAGATGATGCAAATTTTAGAGCAAAAATCAAAGACTATCTTTATAAACATGGAATAGTTGTAGTGAAAGCTATAGATGAAAACTTAGATTCAGTATACGAAATGTACTATGACTATAAGGAACCAATAAAGAGTATAGCTAATCATAGGATATTAGCGATTAATAGAGGTGAGAATAAAAAAGCATTAAAAGTGAGCATAGAAGTTGCCGATTATGATTTAACGACATTGATAAAAGAACAAATATTATATAACAATAATACTATTTCAGATAATTTAATGAAAGAAGCAATAGAAGATTCATTTAAAAGGCTGTTATTTCCATCAATAGAAAGAGAAATTAGAAGCGAACTTACTCAAAGGGCAGAAGAGGAAGCAATAAAAGTATTTGCACTTAATCTGGAGCCATTGCTAATGCAACCTCCTATAAAAGGTAAAGCAATATTAGCGATAGATCCTGGATTTCGAACAGGACTTAAAGTTGTAGTGTTAGATGAAACAGGGAAACTTTTATCTCATACAAATATTTTTCCAGTAGAACCACATAATAAGGTGGAAGAAAGTGAAAAAATATTGTTGGATTTAGTAAACAAATATAATGTTGAGATCATAGCAATTGGGAATGGGACTGCTTCAAGGGAAACAGAGAGCTTTGTTGTAGAATTTATGAAAAAATATAATTTGAGTCAATTGAGTTATATTATCGTTAGTGAAGCTGGAGCCTCAATATATTCGGCATCAGAAATTGGACAAAAAGAATTTCCGGATAAAGACGTTACAGTTAGAGGAGCAGTATCCATTGGAAGAAGAGTCTTGGACCCATTAGCTGAATTAGTAAAAATTGAACCAAAGCATATTGGGGTAGGCCAGTATCAACATGACTTAAATCAAAAGAGATTAGATGAAGTTTTATCAAATGTAGTAGAAGATTGCGTAAACAGAGTTGGTGTTAATCTCAACACAGCAAGTATTTCGCTACTAAAATATGTATCAGGAATTAATGCTAAATTAGCAGAAAACATAGTTTCATACAGAGAAGAAAATGGAAAATTCACATCAAGAGAGGAACTCTTAAAAGTCAAAGGAATGGGTGAAAAGACATTTAAGCAATGTGCAGGTTTTTTAAGAATACCCGAAAGTGACAATATATTAGACAACACAAGTGTCCACCCAGAAAGTTATGATATAGCACATAAATTGATAGATTTAGATTATAAATCAAGAGATATAGATGAATTAGTTAGAGAATTAAATATAGGTAAACCTACATTAGTTGACATTATTAAAGAACTTGACAAACCGGGTAGAGACTTAAGAGAGGATAGACCAAAGCCAGTTTTGAGAAGCGATGTTTTAAAAATTGAAGATCTAGAGATAGGAATGGAACTTTTTGGCACTGTGAGAAATGTAGTAGATTTTGGCGCATTTGTTGATATAGGTGTAAAAGAAGATGGCTTAGTTCATATATCTGAAATATCGGAAAAATATATTAGGCATCCTAAGGAAATGCTAAAAGTAGGCGATATTGTTAAAGTAAGGATATTAAATATTGATTTCAATAAAGGAAGAATAGCATTGAGCATGAAAGGAATAAGCCAAGCTTAATAGCTTGGCTTATTCAGAAAATCTTTTAAAAGTGTTTTCCATTAATTTATTTTTATTTACAATCCTTCTAACATAATTTCCTCTGCAAAAGATACCTTTTCTATCCAAACCAGTATATTCCAAAGTTAATTCATTTCCGTTTATTTTCACAACTTTTATGCTTAATGTAATTTCTTCACCAACTAATGTTGGATTTTCATGGGTTATATCTACATAAGTGCCTATTGTTATATAATCTTTAGGCAGTAAATCATCGAGCATTTTGCTTGAAGCCTCTATCATCATATGTATAATAGCAGGTGTAGAAATTAAATAATAGAGCTCAGAGGAGCCTGCATTTGCACAAGAATCACTAGGGGAAGTCAACTTCTTAAAATCAAATACCATACCCTCTTTAATATTGTGCTCAACCATATCATATCCTCCTTTGTTAAATAATATATTACTTTATAAGATATACTCAAATAGTATAGGAATTAAAAAATAAATATAATGTTGACATCCATTGTATATTAGTGTACTATATATATAGTACACTAATATACAATGATATTGGAGGTGAAATTGTGGAGTTTACAGATAAGCTACCTATATATATCCAGATAATGAATTATCTCAAAAAGAAAATCATAGCTGGTGAATTAAAAGGGGGAGATAAATTGCCATCAGTTAGAGAGCTGTCTTCTGAACTTAAAGTTAATCCAAATACGGTACAAAGATCATATCAAGAATTAGAGAGAGAAAATCTAGTTTATACTCAAAGAGGCATGGGAACTTTTGTTGTAGAGGATCAAAAAATACTTGCTGATTTGAGAAAAGAAATGGCACAAGAGATAATAAACAAATTTATTAAGGAAATGAAAGAACTTGGATTTAACAGCGATGAAATAATCGATATTATAAAGAATTACAGAACGGAGGGAAAATAATGGAGAAAATAGTGGAAATTAAAGGTTTAACTAAGCGCTATATAAATACAATAGCTTTAAACGGCATAGATTTAGACATAGAAAAGGGTAGAGTAGTAGGCATCTTGGGACCGAACGGGAGTGGTAAAACAACTCTCATCAAAATACTTGCAGGATTATTAAGGCAATCTAAAGGAGATGTGAGGATTGACTCTCATAATGTAGGAGTGTATACAAAGTCAATTGTCTCATATCTTCCTGACAGAAATTTTCTATACAATTGGATGAGTATAGAGGATGCTTTAAAATTTTATTCTGATTTCTATAAAGACTTTGATATGAAAAGAGCTGAAAATTTGCTCGAATTTATGAACTTAGACAATAATTTAAAAGTAAATCAACTATCAAAAGGAATGCATGAGAAACTAAATTTAAGTTTAGTACTTTCAAGAAAAGCGAAACTATATATATTGGATGAACCAATAGCTGGCGTTGATCCAGTTGCTAGGGATAAGATACTAGATGCTATTATTAACAATTACAATGAAGATAGCTCCATGATCATAACCACGCATCTAGTTAGAGATATGGAGAATTTGTTTGATGAAGTAGTCTTTTTAAAAGAGGGGACTATCAAGCTAAGAGGAGAAGCTGAAAAATTAAGAGAAGAAAATGGAAAATCAATAGACGAATTATATAAAGAAGTATTCGGAGAATAGGAGGATAAAAATGGGTAAATACATCAAGTATGAAATAAAAGGCAGTTACAGATTTGTATTGGGAGTATTGGCACTTGTACTTATTCTAATGACAGGTATATATTTAAAAGGCTTTGATAAACTAGGGATAATTGGAGGGCTGGCAGGGCTAGCTATAGTAATTGGCTATATCGCAGAGATATATTACATCATGGATTCATTTCGAAAAGAACTTTACGAAGACAGGGGATATTTGACATTTACTTTGCCACTAAGCGGTAAACAAATCATCGCATCAAAACTTGTTGTTTCAACATTATGGATTTTGGTCATTGGATTTGTAACAATGGGATATTTTCTAATTCTATTTAGAAAAGACATAAACATTGGTCAATTAGAGATTGAGCTATTAAAACAATATCTACCACAAATGATCTATTATGGTATATATACGTTAGTCATTGGCATAAACGCTTTGATATTGATTTATTTGTCAATGGCATTAGGCAGAGTAACTATTCGAAATAAAAAATTAGGTGGATTGTGGTTCCTCATATTTATAGTGCTATCTACATTTGTCCAAATCGGATATAATTATGTTTATCAAACATTTCCTCATTATTTGAACCTATCGAGTTTCAATTTGATAAATATAGACAATGGTGCTGGACTCACTATTTCATCGGGATCTATTTATATGAACCTTGCAACTGCTATATACACAATTTTAATTGGCATAGTTTCATTTTTCACTACGTCATATTTAGTTGAAAATAAAATAGACATATAGAAAACATAGACCTAGTTTTTTAAACTAGGTCTATAAATTTAAATAAAGTGCTTAAAAAATGTCGTCAAATATTGTATAATTATAGTGTGTTATTTATTAAATGCTGATGTGGCTCAGTGGTAGAGCAGTGCACTCGTAATGCACAGGCCGTCGGTTCAAATCCGACCATCAGCTCCATTATATATAAAAGGAGAATATAAATGTCTGACAATTGCAATCAAAATTGTGACAGCTGTTCTGTGGACTGCGACACAAGAAATACTAAAACAAGCTTTATTGAGAAGTTAAATGATAAATCAAACGTAAAAAAAGTTATTGGAGTTTTAAGTGGTAAAGGTGGAGTTGGGAAATCCCTAGTAACATCTCTAATTGCCATAGAAATGCAAAGGCGAGGGAATCAAGTAGCAATTTTAGATTCTGATATCACAGGCCCTTCTATACCAAAGATGTTTGGCATTACTGAAAAAGCTAGAGGTAATGAAGATGGGATATTTCCCGTTAAGACAAAAACTGGAATAGATGTGATGTCTCTTAATCTATTATTAGAAGATGAGACGGACCCAGTTGTTTGGAGAGGGCCAATCATAGGAGGCACAGTAAAACAGTTTTGGACTGAAGTCATTTGGGAAGACGAAGATTATATGTTCATTGATATGCCACCAGGAACAGGAGATATTGCTTTAACAGTCTTTCAAAGCATACCTGTAGATGGAATAATCGTAGTTACATCTCCTCAAGAATTAGTATCAATGATAGTTACAAAAGCGGTAAAAATGGCTAAAATGATGAATATACCTATTGTTGGATTAGTTGAAAACATGAGTTATTTTAAATGTCCTGACAATGGAAAAGAATACAAAGTATTCGGCGAAAGCCACATCGACGAGATAGCAGAAAAATTTAATTTGAAAGTATTAGCAAAGCTGCCAATTGATCCAGAAATTGCAAAAAGATGCGACAGAGGTGAGATTGAAACGATAGGGCTTAACTTTCTGGATTCTCTAGCCAATGAATTAGAAAAATAAATACTTGTTTAAAAGTTTCCAGATATTTTTAATTAAATAATTTAAATATTTTGGAAACTTTTTCTTTATTGTGGGATAATGGTTATATAATAAAGTAGCATGCTAGCATTAAAAGAAACATTTTGAGATGCTTTTCACTTGTTCCTTTTAATGTATCGGTTTGTTAGTTTAGTGTGTTTACATTTTAACAACTATAGTATGTAAGCATTTATGTTTCATAAATAAATATTGAGAGGAGCAAGTTTATGTAAAGCAATGCTAAGTTGTTTGAACCAATCAAGATTAGAAATCTAGAAATCAAGAACAGAAGTACTATTGGACAATAGCAAAGTAGGAAATAAAGTTGCTGTTATAGGTGGCGGTTTAGTAGGATGCGAAACTGCATTAAGTTTAGCTATGGATGGAAAAGATGTAACTGTAGTTGAAATGTTACCAGAATTAATGGCATCGGGTTTGCCTGTTCCCCACATGAATAGAATAATGATGTTGGATTTGATGAAACTCCACAATGTCAAGTCAATACTAAATAACAGGTTGATGGGCATAGAAGATGGTCATATTGAATTGATGGATACTAATTTCAATCCTAGTGCATTAGATGTAGATACTGTTGTAATATCAGTAGGTATGAGAGCTGACAAATCATTGTATAATGAATTAGTTGGTAAAGTAAGTAACTTATATTTAGTTGGTGACGCAAATAGCGCTAGAAATATAATGTCAGCAATCTGGGAAGGTTATGAAGTAGCTAGATTTATATAGTTTGAAAAACTGCTGCATTTTTGTGCAGCAGTTTTATTTTTTTTGGGTAAATAGAGTTAAAAGGAGGGAGAGGCATGAAAAAACTCATAAGAGATTATGAAAAATGGATAACTAAAGCTATAAGAAGCGATGAATACGCTTATGAGGATTTATTGTATATTCATCAGATTTATGTTGATTATTTTCAGCATGAAAGATTTATTCATTTAATAGTTACATTGTTTACCTCTATATTGATGCTATTTAGCTTATATTTCAGCGTCAAGACCGGAGAAATACTAGTATTTATTGTATTTGGTATTTTATTCATAACCACTATATTCTATTTTTTGCACTATTTTTATTTAGAAAATTCACTATTGCGAATGTATAAGATCACAGAAAAATTATTGAACATCAAAATTTAATACTACCTATTAGGTATTTTTTTATGAAATATCTTATTTTTCCTGTATAATTTTTATATCTATTGATAGTTATATTTCTAAACCTATTCAATAATTCAACTTCTTCATCGGCAGCACTCCTAAATCCGAATTTAGATTGTATAAATATTTCTGTGATTTTGTTAAATTCAATATCTTCAAGCTGATAGAACTTATAACTTATCCTTTTGCTGTATTCAAAATATGTTTCATAATTATATTTAGGGTAACCTAATTCTCCCAATATATGTTGAATGTCATAATAGTATTTTTCAATTTTCTTATTTTTATCTAATTTTTTCTGTTTTTTTTCATTAATTATGTTTTTTATTGTCAGGTATAACATTCTTATGATTAACAGTAGACCTATTAATATCATTAGTAAAGAGGAATAATTAGGTGAATTTTTTAAGTTGGCATTATTTTCATCATCTATTGTAATTTCTCTGCCCTCTTCTATTATATTTTCTCTATTTGGGTTTTTTGTGTTGCCTTTAAGTATATCAGGATCTAATTCTGTATTTTCTTCCTCTAAAGGTTCTTCTATTTCAAAATCCAAAGAATTAGGGGATTGATAATTGGGAGTAGGCTCAAAGCTCATCCATCCAACTGGCTCAATAAAAGCTTCAACCCATGCATGGGCATTTGATTGAGATACTTTATATTCTCCATTTGATAATTTATCTTTGACTATATAACCCTCTACATATCTTGAAGGAATGCCTGCTATTCTTAGCATTATAGCCATAGCTGAAGCATAGTATGTACAATATCCTTCTTTCACATCGAATAAAAAGTAATCGACAAAATCGGGATTATCATCTGCGTTATAATCTTCTACATCTAAAGTATATGAGTAATTTGACCTAAGATAATTCTCTATAAGCATTGCTTTTTCATAGTCATTCGTTGCATTTTTTATTATTTCTTTAGTTAAATCTATTGTCCTTAGGGTTGTGGTATCTGATATGCTTAGATATACAAGCAAATTATTTAAATCAGCCTTTTTTTCGCTTAATCCATTTTGAAATTGCACAGAGTATGGCAGTGGCTTTAAGTAGGTTACCATGTATGACTCATTTTTATATATGCCGTCTTTACTATACATTATTAAGTCAGGATTAATAAAAATGTAGTTACTATATTTAAAATCCACCTTAGTAGGGAATAGTGGGCTGAATAATGTTGTTGAAGCAAAATTTCTATTTGTAATTGTTATGGTTTTTAATGACTCATACTTTTTATTATCTATGAGTGAATTATTGTATATTGGCAAATAGTTGTAAAAACTAACATTTGACTTAACCTGCAAAGGAAGACTATCATCACTAGACCAACTGACTCCATTAAATAGAGTTTTAGCATTTCCCCTTAAATAGATGGGTTCATCTGTTTTTACGGTCATTACAACTCTTGGGTTAGGAACAACTTTGCCTCCTAGTATTGAATAATTAGGACTGAATCCAGTAGTTCTAAAATCAAATTGACTGGCGGATGATTGCCCTCTGACGTATTCTGGATTTGATCTAAAACTAAGCACTATTGGGAAAGTATTAACTACCTTTGATTCAAACCATATCCAATCGACAGGGTTATTCCATTTAGGCAATATAGAAGAAAATAATAATGCAATTATAATCGTCAAAAGAGTAGATTTAAAAAAAGGAGCATATTTTGTATTATCAACTCTATAATCATTTTTTGAGGATCGAGAAATTTTGTGGAAATTAACTGTAGATAAAGTAATAAAAAAAGATGATAATAAAATCTTTATGGAAGTAAGAGCAGCGTCATTAAAATTATACCAATAAACAATTAATACAAGAGAAAATGCAGCATATAAAATTGTATAAAGTCTTTTGTTATAAAAAAATATTAATGATATAAAGCTTAAAAGCGAACTCAACACCAAAAATAATGGAAACTTATTTTGTGGTTTAATAGGTATACCTTCCCTCAAATTGTATACGATATTATTTATAAATTGAATCGAAGATTGGACTAGCGATATGACAAGATTTCTATCGTATTTAAGCATTATTAAAACAGTAATAATCAAGATTATAACAGAAACAAAAATAGAAATCGGTTTTTTAAATAAAATAAATATTAATTCGAAAATCAATGCAAAAAATAACAATTGCTTAACCAAGGACATATTAAAGTTTACTGCTGCATTTATTGAGTAAATAAGTGAGAAACACAATAATAAAGCGGAAAAGTTCAAAATAATTGCATCGAGTTTAAACTTGTTTTTCATATTTATGCCTCCAGATTTCGAGCTCTATTTGAACGATAGTCTATTTCATAAACTGATATTGATTCGGATTTTAGCTTTTCTATATAAGAATAATTAATTTTGTAGTTCTTGTTTTGAATGTCAGTGATATGAATTACGATTGGGTTAAAACCTTTCATCTTTAAATTAATGATCTCTTTAGCATCTTCTTTATTTAAAAAAGGAGTAATACAAACAATTGTGGAATATTCATAAAGACTAGGATAAATGTAATCTAAATAGTGACTAAAGTCCAAACTGCTTTTTGGGGAATACTTAGCCAATTCATCCATAAAGCTCTTAAAACTATCCTGAGAATTACCTTGGACAAACATATTTTCATTTTCGTTTTCAAAAAATAGAGAAGTATGTATTTCGTGATCTAAACAGTAATCTATTATACTGCTTGCTATCTCAACTTGAGTATCTTCAATATGATAGATCAAATCTTTTCTGAATTTTTCTATATAAGAATCAATTATTATCATAACACTAGTATCAGCCCTATTTTCGTACTCCTTTGTCATTAGTACATCTTTTTTTGCCGACATTTTCCAATGTATTGATTTTACTGGATCGCCTACTGTATATTTTCTCACTCCATAGTTTCTGCTCCTATCTTCAATTATTTTATCATAAATAGGCAGCTCTCCCGATGACAAGCCTGAAAACACTTGAAATGAATCGAGCTTACGGTAATATGGATAAATGATAATTGAAGTGTTCTCTTTTATGGATTTATTTAATTTAAAGATCCCGAGGCTATCCCTAATGCCAATTTTTATCTCTCCAATACTGTAAAAGCCTCTTCTTTTGGCAGTAATGCTGGTCTTTGTAGAGATTGTTTGCTTTGGTTCAACTGAGTAAATAATAGGTGGGACATAGTCGTTTGTAAGCTTTCTTTCTATTATGCTATCAATCTCGACATATGGAATAGAAAAATGACTGTTATTGTGAATTTCATAATAAATTTCTATTTTGTCGCCTGCATAAATTGCCATCTCTTTGAGAGTTAAAGTTATCTTTGTATTGTGCATATAATACAAAACTTTAACAAAAGACAACAAAAATATAGCCAAAACGAAATAAAACAGAAAAAATGGCAGTTCTCCACCAACTAACAGTGAAAAAACAAATAAAAACACAATACTTATTATTATAAATTTATTATTTAACATATCTCGCACCTATATTTATTCTTTGAATTATTTCATTTATCACTTCATCAGTATCTTTTTTCTCAAGTCTTGCTTCAGCCGATAGAACTAATCTGTGCCTTAAAACAGGAAATACTATATTTTTGACGTCATCGTGGATTACATAATTTCTATTTGACAAGTAAGCCTTGGCTTTTGACGCTTTTAAAATATCTATGCTTGCTCTTGGGCTTGCTCCAAGGGTAATACTCTTATAGTTTCTTGTCATGTTTACAATATCTATAATGTATTCAATTATTTCATCATGTGTGATTATTTCATCTACTTCTTTTGTAATAAACAATAGGTCTGTCTTTGATAGCACAGGTTCTATATTGTCTAGATTTTTTAATTTTAGATAATCTCTTAGTATTATTTTCTCGTCATTTTTATTAGGATATCCTATGGAGATTTTCATAAAGAATCTGTCTAGTTGTGCCTCTGGGAGTGGGAATGTTCCTTGATATTCAATTGGGTTTTGTGTTGCAAGGACTAAAAAAGGCCTCTCCAATAAAAAGTGCTCATTTTCTGTGGAGACTTCAAATTCTTCCATGGCTTGAAGCAGGCTTGACTGGGTTTTAGGCGAAGTCCTGTTAATTTCATCAGCTAAAAATATATTGCAAAATATTGGCCCTTTTTTAAAGATGAAACTACCGGTATCTTTATCAAATACACTAATGCCAATTATATCCGACGGCGTGAGATCAGGTGTAAATTGGACTCTTTTATAAGTTAAATCTAGGCTTTTGGCTAAAGCTTTAGCTAAAGTTGTTTTGCCTACTCCTGGCACATCTTCAATAAGGAGATGGCCATTGGAAATCAAAGCGATAATAACATTTTCAACCACATCTTTTTTACCTACAATGGCATTATTTAAATTGTCCATTAACAATTCTATTTTTTTAAGCATAAGTTCCTCCCTTAGAATATCTTTAGTTCATTTATACCTTTATTATATGAACATAAACAAACATATTTGATTTTACATACTAAGCTATTAAAAAACTCACATTCATACCGATATATATGTAGAAGACATTTTTAAATTCTAGAGGGGGATTTTTGATGGCAAAGTTTTTAAACAATTTAAACACAAAAACTAAAGTGTTTGGAGGTTTTATGATAATAGCTGTACTTTCCATACTAGTTGGAGTAGTAAGCGTTATTTCACTAAATCAATCTACTAAAGACCTTAAATCGATGTATGAAGATAGATTAAAAGGAAACTTACTCTTGACAGACATAGAAAGCAATGTTAAAAAAACCAAAGAAGAGACTATGAAAATACTCTGGCAGTATCAGGTAACATATAATGACACTGTCATGAAAAATTCAGAAGAAGAATTAAATGTACTAGTTAATGAGAACAATGATCTAATAAAAGAGTATGAAAATAGATCATTAGATACACAAGAAAAAGTTCTACTAGCTAATTTCAAACAAGCATTATTAGAATACAGACCCCTTAGAGATGAAGTTATTAAATATGTAAAAAATGGACAGTATTCACAAGCAATTAGTACATACAGCAAAGCAAGTAAGTTTGAAAATGATATTGAGAATGCAATTTGCGAGATGATAAACTACAATCTTAAAGTTTCTGATATTATGTATAAAGATGCACAATCGAGGATGGCTATTACCTTGATTATAACAATTGTAGTTGCATTGATTACATTTTTGCTATCTTTGATGTTAGGTTTTTACAATTCAAAGAGTATAGTAGGAGGAATAAAAGAAGCTGTAAATTATTCTACTATGCTAAGAGATGGCAATTTTTCTTTTGAAATTGAGGATAGCTTGTTGATTAGGAAAGATGAAATTGGTGACTTATCTAGGGCATTTAAGCAAACTAAAGAAGGGCTCAGAGAGATTATAAGCTTGTCAAAAGAAAATGCAGAAGAAGCGAGTGCATCTAGTGAAGAATTAAGTGCAACAGTAGAAGAAATAAGTGCTCAAATCCAAGAAGTAAATTCTTCCACACAAGAAATTGCAGCAAGCATGGAAGAAACTTCTGCCGCCATAGAAGAAGTAAGTTCATCAGGGGATCAAATTTTGGATAATGCAAAAACTATACTTGAAGAAACTGAAAAAGGGAAAGAAAACGCTAAGCTAATTGCAAATAGAGCATCTGAACTCAAAGAAACCGCATTATTAAATAGAAGTGAAGCAACTAACACATATAAAGTCAAACAAAAAGCTATAAAAGAATCCATAGAAAGAGGAAAGATAGTTTCAGAGATTAAGATCATGGCTGACTCAATCAAGGAAATAGCTGAAAAAACAAACCTATTAGCTTTAAATGCTGCCATAGAAGCAGCTAGAGCTGGAGATCATGGGAGAGGATTTGCAGTTGTAGCAGATGAAGTAAGAAAATTGGCAGAAGCTTCTTCCTCAGCTGTAGATAAGATAACTGACTTGGTTGGAGATGTTAATGAAGTATTTACCGAATTGACATCAAGTTCAGATGATTTACTCAAATTCATCGATTCTAAAGTAATTGCAGATTATGATAGCCTTGTTGAAACAGGTAGCAAATACCTAGAAGACGCAGAGTATGTAGAAAACTTGATTTCTAAATTTAATGAGAAATCAACTGAAATAAAAGAAGCCATATCTGAGATAAATGAAGCGATTGAATCTGTAGCTACCACAATAGAGCAATCAACAGGCAGAACTGTTGACATTTCTTCAAACATGAAAGAACTGTCAAAAGCTATTGAAGAAGTAGAAAAAGTAGCAGAGGAACAAGCATCATTAGCTGAAGAATTAAGTATAAACATGAATAGCTTTGTACTTTAAAAATTACGAAATATTAACATTATTGATATGAATTGTTAATTGTTTTCTAGTATAATTAATAAGCAGATGGATTGTTAGACTTCTTATATAAAGGAAGATTTTGGAGGAAAATGGAAACTTTAATGGGTAATTCAAACAAAAGAGAAGAAATAGATGTATTAAAAGAGAATTTAAATAATTATGGTAAGCTTCTAGAGGATGTAGGTGGAGAGATTTGGGAGCTTGTGATCAATGGAGAAAATGACAATGGAAATCACTATATTGCAAAATATACATTTAATTATAGTGACAATATAATGTTACATTATCATGATAAAATCCAGGAAGAAGATATTTTGCAAATCATTGACAGTTTAGAAAAATTTATTCGAAGCGATGATTCGAAGATAGAATTAATTTATCGAGTCATGAATATCGATGATAGTTATAAATGGGTATTTTCAAGAGGCATGAAGGTATTTGACAAGACAGGAAGACTAGAAAAAATAATTGGAATCAGATCCGATATAACAGAAAAAGTAGTTATGAAAGAAGCACTTTTCAATATATCGCATTATGACAATCTCACTAATCTATCAAATAAAGAAAAATTAAAAGAGGATTTTTCAAGATTAGCTAAAAAAAACCCTAATGAAGATATTGCATTTCTATACATTGATATTGACGATTTCAGGCATGTAAACAATTTGTTGGGATATAGTTATGGCGATGAATTTTTAAAGAAATTTTCAGAGTTTTTAAAATGTGAGTTTGGAAAGGACAATTTCATAGGAAGATTAAATGCCGATGAATTCTTAGTTATATATAAGGGATATAAAGACATAAGTTCATTGGAAAAAAGAATAGAGCAGTTTTTGAAAGACTTGCGCAAAAAAAATTTTTTGGAGAACAGCGACTTTAAATTATCTGCTAGCATTGGATATTCACTTTTTAAAATTAATGGCAACGATTTTGATACCTTGTTAAGATATGCCGATACCGCTCTACATTATTCCAAGAGCAAAGGGAGATCTCAATTTATTAGATACAGTGATACACTCGGAGAATATGTATTTTCACAGGCGGATATGATAAATCAAATCAGGATAGCAATTGAGAGAAATGAATTTATAGTCTACTTTCAGCCAATAGTTTACACAAGAGCAGAGAAAATAGCAGGTTATGAAGCGCTTGTTAGATGGATGCATCCACATAGAGGCATGATTTCTCCCGGACAATTTATACCAGTTGCGGAAGCTTCTGGCCAAATGGTAGAAATTGAACAAATTGTCATTGAGGAGTGCTTTAAGCGATTTAAACTATTAAGAAAACTGAATCCAGAGATGAAATATATCTCTATAAATTTATCTGCTAAGGGTATACTCGAAAGAAATATTATCCGTTTCTTAGAAGATTTAACACTAAAATATGATGTTAACCCTGACTATATTGAGTTTGAAGTTACAGAATCTTCGCTGCTTAATAACATTGAAAAAACAGTTGAAATACTAGATAAAATAAAAGAAATGGGGTTTAAACTTTCTATGGATGATTTTGGCACAGGCTATTCCTCTTTAAATTACTTAAAGAATTTGCCATTTGATAAAGTGAAATTGGATAAGAGCTTTATAGACAATATAGAAACGGATGAGAGAGATCATTTGATGGTTAAATCTATCATTGAATTATCTCACAGGTTAGGCTTGCTAGTAGTAGGAGAAGGTGTCGAGACTAAAAATCAGAGAGATTTGTTGTGTATATTGGAATGTGACTTCATTCAAGGATTTTATTATGGAAGACCTGAACCAATAGATAATTGATATAAATGGGTGGAAATTCCACCCATTTTATATATTTAATGGCTTGTCAATAGCGGCTAAACTTGCTTCCACTATCGCTTCGGTCAATGTAGGATGTGGATGAACTATCTTTGCCAAGTCATAGATTGTACCCTCTAAGTTCATTAGTCCAACTCCTTCGGCTATCATATTTGAAGCATCATTACCAATTATATGCAAACCGATGATTTCGCCATACATATTTTTATCTGCCAAAATCTTTACAAAACCAGCAGTTTCGCCTTTTATACTTGCCATGCTGTTTGCAGATAATGGAAATTTCCCTACTGTACAGTCAATATTTTTTATTTTAGCCTCATCTTCGGTTAAGCCAACACTAGCGATTTCAGGGAATGAGTATACAACTTTTGGAATTTTAAGATAATCAATTTTGGAATCAATTCCACAAATATTTTCACTTGCTATTACACCTTCAAAGGATGCTACATGAGCTAATGGCATTTTTCCATTGACATCACCTATTGCAAATACATTCGGTATACTGGTTCTAAGATTTTCGTCTGTTAGAATAAATCCCATTTCATCTTTCTCAATTTTCAAGTTTTCTACACCACTTAAATTTGGCTTTATTCCATAGAATACTATATATTTGTCTGCAGTGAATTCCTTTTCTTTGCCGTTTTGGGTTAAAGTAATTTTATCGTCGCTTATCTTCGTTATATTAGCATTGTTTACTAGTTTTACACCACTTTTTTTAAGTTGCCTTTCCAAAGTTTGCGATAGTTCGCTATCATATTGAGGAAGTATATTTTTATCACTATATATCATAGTGACGTCTGTGCCTATTGAGTTGTAAAAAGTAGCATATTCTACTGAATAGGTGTCATTTCCTAATACTAGAACCTTATCGAACTTCTCTTTTTGAGTTAAAATACCCATGTTATTGATCGCTTTGCCACTGTCAAAGCTCTCTTTTAAGCCATCTATAGCTGGGATATAGGGTTTTGAACCAGTTGCTATTATTAAATTGTCAAAGGATAAAATATCCCCCTCAACATCTATAGTACTTTCATCAATTACTTTTCCAAATCCATTGTATAAATCTACACCGTTTTTCTTAAATAACATGTGAATACCTGAAACCAGTTTGTTAACAGTTTCATCTTTTTTTAGCATCATTTTTTCAATGTCGACATACACTTTAGACTTGTCGATTCCACCTATGCCGAAGTCTTCACTTCTCAAAATATCTTGAAAGTGTTTTGCATAAGACAACAGTGTTTTAGTTGGAATACAACCCCAATTTAAGCATATACCACCTAATTTGTCTTTCTCTACTACTGCTACTTTTTTTCCAAGCTGACTTGACTTTATGGTTGCTATATATCCTCCGGGTCCCCCGCCAAGCACAACTACATCATATTTCTTCATGTCGCTCACCTCTTAAGCTTTAAGCAAAAGCATTTCTGGATTTTCTAGCAATTCTTTCATCATGTTTAAAAATCTAGCTCCACTTGCTCCATCGATTATCCTATGGTCATAGGACAATGAAAGAGGTAGAATCCATGCTTTTACTATTTCATTATTCTTAATTATAGGCTTTTGAACTATTCTTCCAACTCCTAAAATTGCTGACTCAGGGTAATTTATTATTGGGATTCCATAATATCCACCTATAGAACCGTAATTTGTAATTGTGAAACTACTCCCCTTTAAATCTTTAAGTTCAATTTGGTTATTTTTTGCTTTGCTAGAAATTTCATCTACTTTTTTAGCTAACTCAATTATGCTCAATCTATCTGCATCTTTTATGACAGGCACCATTAATCCTCGCTCTGTATCGGTTGCGATACCTATATGATAAAATTTCTTTAATATCAATTCATCGTTTTCTTCATCAAGTGTTGAATTGAATTCTGGCATTTGCTTAAGGACTGCTATAGTTGCTTTAATTATAAAAGGCATAAAAGTTAGATTGATTTCTTCTTCTCTTAATGAATCTTTATATCTTTTTCTAAATTCATATAATTCGGTTACATCCAGTTCATCCATCGCAGTTGTATGCGGTATAGTAAATCTTGATTGAGTCATTTTTTCAGCAATTGTCTTTCTTATCTTTGTCAGAGGAATTCTTTCAACTTTTTCATCTTCAATCAAAACTTTTTCTTCTTGCGCTTTACGAGCTGTTTTAACTGTTTCATCTATCGCTACTTCTTGTTTTCCAACTTGAGGTTTTTCACTAGCTTTAATTATATCCTCTTTCATAACTCGACCATTTGGTCCACTTCCAACAATTTGATTTATATCCACGCCTAAATCTTTAGCGAGTTTTCTTGCAACTGGCGTGGCGAGAGCTTTTTTGACCTCATCTTTATTTTCACTTCTGAAATTGCTCTCATCGCTGGGTGCTATTACTTCGGAAGATGCAATTACTTCGCCAACCACTCCTGCATTTTCTTCTTCAACAATTTCTTTTTTCTCATTTAAAGTATCTTTTTTCTCTACTGGAGATTCTTCATCGGCAGCGCCTTCGGTATCTATGACTACAAAGACATCTCCAACATGAATAGTATCGCCATTGTTTGCCCTCAATTCTACAATCTTGCCGGTTTTGGGAGAAGGTATTTCAGTAGTAACTTTATCTGTTTCAACCTCTGCTACAGAATCTCCTTCTTTTATTAAATCGCCTTCCTTGACAAGCCATTTAGTAATTATACCTTCATGAATACCTTCTCCTATATCTGGAAATTGAAATTCAAATCTCATTTTTACTCCTCCTTAGTAACGCACTACATCTTCAATAGTTTTAGCAATTCTCTCTGGCGTTGGTATATAATGCTGCTCTCCTCTTGGCAAAGGAAAAGTAGTGTCAAAACCAGTTAACCTTGTTGGTGGAGCTTCAAGATATAAGAATGCTTTTTCATTGACAATAGATATTATTTCAGCACCTACTCCAAGAGTCTTTGGAGCCTCATGGACAACTAAAATTCTACCGGTTTTCTTCACTGATTCTACAAAACTGTCTCTATCCATAGGCGCTATTGTTCTTAAATCAATAAGTTCAACTGATATATCTTTGGCCTTTACCATATCGATTGCCTTTTGAACATCTCTTACCATAGCTCCCCATGAAACAACTGTGATGTCCTCACCTGATTCTATAATTTTCGCTTTCCCTATTGGAATCTCATATGGTCCTTCTGGCACTTCTTGTTTAAATGCTCTATAAATTCTTTTGGGTTCCCAAAAGAGAACAGGATCATTATCCCTAATAGCAGATATTAGAAGCCCTTTAGCATCATATGGCGTAGATGGTATAACGACTTTCAAACCGGGGATTTGAGCATACAAAGCTTCTGTACTTTCTGAGTGATGCTCTAATGCCCTTATTCCCCCTCCATAAGGTGCTCTTATAACCATAGGAAGATTGTACTTGCCTCTAGAACGATTTCTCATACGAGCCACATGACTTATTATTTGATTAAATGCTGGATAAGAAAATCCTGAGAACTGCATCTCAACAATAGGTCTAAGCCCATTTACTGCCATGCCGACGGCTGTACCGACTATTGCAGATTCGGCCAATGGAGTATCAAAAACCCTTTTCTCTCCAAACTTCTTTTGCAAGTCTTGTGTTACTCTAAAAACTCCACCTTCCACACCGACATCTTCACCATATACCACAATTGATTCATCTCTATCCATTTCTTCCATAAGAGCTTGATTTATTGCTTGCACCATATTTAAAGTATTGGGCATTATTTGTTACCTCCTTCTAAAAAAGCTTTATATTCGAATAATTGTTCTTCTAGTTGCGGTGTCATCTTTTCATAAGTGAATTTAAAGATATCATCAATTTCAGTATCTGATTTTCCTTCTATTTCTTCAAAAGTTGCAGTCACATCTTTTTCAAGTTCAGCTTTAGTGTTTTCAACCCATTTATCATCTATTAACCCTTTATTTTTCAAGAAAAGTTCTAATCTTAAAATAGGATCTTTTTTCTTCCATTCCTCTACTTCTTTATCTTCTCTGTACTTTGTAGGATCATCACTTGTTGTGTGAGCTCCTAGCCTATAAGTGAATGCTTCAATTAAAGTTGGACCTTCACCGTTTCTTGCTCTTTCAACAGCTGCTTTTGAAGCGTTGTACATAGCAAATAAATCGTTGCCATCTACTAGTATACCGGGCAAACCATAAGCAATTGCTTTTACGGCTAAATTTTTGCTTTTAGTTTGAACTTTTCTTGGAGTAGATATGGCATATTGATTATTTTGTATTATAAAGATTACAGGAGCATTAAACACTGCTGCAAAATTTAAAGCTTCGTGAAAATCCCCATGAGAAGTACCGCCGTCTCCTACATAGGTCATTACGACGCTTTTTTCTCCCTTTATATTATTTGCCATACCTATACCTGTAGCATGCTGTAGTTGTGAAGCGATTGGAACAGACACAGGGAGCATCTTTACATCGTCTGGAAAATGACTGCCCCATTCATTGCCATACCAGTAAAGATAAATATTCTTTAATGGAACCCCCTTAATTAGCCAAGCGCCTAATTCTCTAAAAGCTGGGACAAGCCAGTCATCTTTTTCTATAGCAAAAGCACTGCCGATTTGAGCTGCTTCTTGCCCTATATTTGGCGCATAGGTGAGCATTCTTCCTTGTCTTTGATACGAAAGCGCTTTTTCATCAATAGTTCGTTCGTAAAGCATAGTCTTGAAAAGATACAACAGCTCATCATCACTTAAATTTGGTTGATCTTTATCGTCAACTAGATTTCCGTTTTCATCTAGTACTTGATACATCTTGTTATCCAATGGATTGTATTCATCAAATATCATAAACTAACCTCCTGTTATAATTGATAATCGTTATCATTTATTATATATATCTCCAAAAATAAAATAATTAAACAGTAAATTAGTAGGAATTTAAATTCATAAGATTGCGACAATTATATATAAAAAAAGAGTTCGCATAAGCAAACTCTAATTAAAAAATTAAACTATTTATTCATTTCAACTGCGATTTTTGCTGCTAACAATGCATTGTTATAAACAAGTTGTATATTTGCCTCGAGTGATTTCCCCTCAGTTACATCTTTTATCTTTGATAGAAGAAATGGCGTGAGAGCTTTACCTTTGATACCCTTTTCATTAGCCTCTCTTACAGCTTCTTCTATGCTTTTATTAATTAATTCTTCATTCATGGAATACTCTTCAGGTATAGGATTTGCAATGAGCATACCGCCTTTTAAGTTCAAACTCCATTTAGCATTAATTATATCTGCAATTTCTTTTGGACTATCAACACGGTAATCAACGTCAAACTCGCTGCTTCTTGTGTAGAAAGCAGGGAGTTTATTAGTTTTATAGCCTAGAACTAACACTCCTTTTGTCTCTAAATACTCTAAAGTAAGACCTAGATCTAAAATGGATTTTGCCCCAGCGCATACTACTGCTACATTTGTTTGAGCAAGTTCTTCGAGATCTGCGGATATATCCATAGTAGTCTCTGCTCCCCTATGAACTCCACCAATTCCGCCTGTTGCAAAGACTTTAATTCCAGACATTTCAGCGATTATCATAGTTGAAGCAACTGTAGTGGCGCCATCCTTTTTCATAGCACATACATATGGGATATCTCTTCTAGATACTTTTAAAATTCCTTTTGTCTTTCCCATGTAGTCTATCTCTTCTTCTGTTAGGCCTGCGATGAGCTGCCCATTGATTATTCCAATAGTAGCAGGTACTGCGCCATTATCCCTTATGATTTTTTCTACATTCAATGCGGTTTCAACATTTTGTGGATAAGGCATACCGTGCGAAATTATCGTGGATTCTAGTGCAACCACAGGCTTATTTTCTTTTAAAGCATTTTCTACTTCTCTTGACAGTTTAACAATATTTTTCATCAATATTCCTCCAATTTGTTTATATATTCTTCTAACTTTTCTACGGATATATTTTTATTTATTGTATCTTCTGATTCCATTGCCACAAGGCTTGCAGCCATCGCATATTTGACGCTCTCTTTGAATGGTAAGGTATTGTATTCACCAAAGACTAATCCTGCTTGAAATGCATCACCTGCGCCAGTAGCATTCTTTATATTGGCTTTCTTGGCTTTTAATCTACCATGACATCCTTCTGTGCTATAAAAAGCACCTTTCTCGCCAAGTGAAATCACTATATTCTTCACACCTAAATTGTGGATGATATTGCTTGCTTTTATTAAATCCTCTTTATCCTCTATCTTTATACCTGTTATAGCTTCAACTTCGAGTTTGTTAGGCTTAATAGTGTGAAAATACCCCAACACATCTTTTGCTCTCAAAGCTTTGGAAAAAGAAACAGTATCTAAGAATAGCTTCTTATCCTTATAATTTTCGACTGCATATTCGAGTGTTTCTTTCTCTAAATTTGTATCTAGCACTATTATCTCGCTACCTTGCAATGTGATGGCATTTTCATACAGATAATTCTCATTTAGATATTTAAAGATATCCATAGAGGAAATAGCTACATCCATATCCATTTTCTCATCTAGTATTGCTAAATATGTGCCGGATGATTCATTTGAGATGGTCTTTATGTAACTAGTGTCTATGTTAGCTAGCTTGCATTCATCGACAATTTTTTCTCCGTACATATCATCTCCAACCACTGTAAACAATTTGGTATTTATTCCTAATCTGGATATATTTTCGGCAATATTTCTAGCAACGCCGCCAACTGACAACTTTACTAAGCCGGGGTTCGAGTCGTTTCTACGAAGCAATTCATTAGGGAATCCTACAATGTCGACATTTGCTCCTCCGATGACGCTAACATATCTCGACTCTTCAATTAAATAGCCTCTGCCCTTAATGATTCCCTTTTTAGTTAAATTGGCTATATGAACTGCTACACTCGACCTAGTAATATTTAACATTTCGGCTATTTCGTTTTGAGAAACTAGAGGATTTTTTTTGATGATGTTTAATATTTCAAGTTCTCGGTTTGTCATAATACCTCCTAAGCATACGCTTATATTAATAAACTTATGCTTATAGTATAAGCCTATATAAATCAAAATGCAACATATATTTTTTATATTTTTTTATAAATCCTATGTCAATTCATCATTGATTTAAAGATTAAAGGAAATATTAATATTTTGTCATATAACCATGACACAGATCTTACAACTTTGTGTTTAATATAAGCAATATAGTAATATAATATAGATGTAAAGTTATTTAATATTAAATAAATGGCATTGAAGGTGTATATTATGTCAAATCTAAGCGCGCGACAGTTTGATATATTTAAAAGACTATTGGATGGTGAAAAACTTAACATCGATGTTTTGTCAAATGAATATGGCATTAGCAAAAGAACTATATATAGGGAGATAAACGCTATAAATAAATATCTTTGCGATAATTACAATGTCATATTATCCAATGAAAAAGACGGGATAAAGTTAATTGCAGATGAAAAACAAATTGAAACAATCAAGATGGATTTTTGGACTAAGAGACCTGCTATTTCAATAGAAGAGAGAAAAAAGCTTATATTATCAGAGCTATTGAAAAATAGCGAGCCATTAAAGTTGGATTATTTTGCTAAAAAGTTCAATGTTTCATCAGCTACCATAAGCTATGATCTCAAAGATATAGAAAAATGGCTAAATGAACAAGATCTAGTTCTAGTTGCAAAACCTGGATATGGAGTTGGTGTTGAGGGAAAAGAAAACGATATTAGAAAAGCTATTATAAATTTCTTATATGAGAATGTTAAAAAAGATATTCTGATAGATGTATTAAATAAAAATTCTTATGCCAATGATATGCAATACGACCTTGATAGGTATTTAAAGGGAATTGTCGATATAAGCACACTCAATACAATAGAAAAATCAATAAAAAAGCTTGCAAAAGAGATTGAATTTGAAATGGTAGAAAGCTCTTATATGGGATTACTCATACACCTTGTGCTCGTTGTAAAAAGATTAGAGGCAGGGGATAAAATAGATATAAACCCAATCAAACTCAGAGAGCTGAAGATGTCTGAAGAATATCAATATGCAATAGTACTAGCAGAAAATTTACAAAAAGAACTAAACATACAAATTCCGGAGAGTGAGATTGGTTATATAACGATTCACTTAAAAGGCGCTAGATATAAGGATGTCACTAAAAATTCCGTTGACGAGAGCTTATTAAATATAGTAAACTCAATGATTTCCAATGCGGAAGAAATATTCTCTGCAAATTTTAAACAAGATGAGGTATTGTTTAATGGCCTATTAACCCACATAGGTCCAGCTATAGATAGATTGTTGAGCGGTTTAAATATCCGAAATCCATTGATTGATGACATAAAAAGCAAATATGCGGATCTGTTTACAAAGACAAAAGCAATTTGCAAAACTTTAGAACGCGAAATAAATATACCAATTCCGGATGATGAAATTGGATATATTGCAATGCATTTTGGAGCTTCAATTGAAAGAAAAAACAAAATTAAAAAGCAATATAATGTTCTAGCGGTTTGTGCCAGTGGCATAGGAACATCTAGGATGATGCTATCTAAGCTTCAGCTATTTCCTCAACTGAATGTGGTAGATGCGGTATCCAGCATGAAATTAGATGAAGCTTTAAACAAGTTTGATATCGACTTGATTGTATCAACTATACCGATTAAAAATACACAGATTAAGAGTGTTGTAGTAAATCCACTGTTGCTTGAAGATGATATTAAAAAGATCCAAAATGCATTAAAGACAGATTTGATAATGGATAACCGCAATTATGCAGTGCAAAGCAAAAGAGAATTTGACGCAATGTACATTGCAAAGTATGGTAAATACCTATTGGACATTTTAGAAAACTTCACAGTAATTGATTTAAAACAAAGCAATTCAAAGGAAATTATCAGAGAATTTCTTCTTTATTTGCAACATAGAGGCTATATAAAAGACATTTTGGATATAGAGGAAAAGCTGATAGGCAGAGAAGAGTTAGGGGCATTGGTTCTTCCAGAAAGGCAATTTGTGATATATCACTGCATTACAGAGCATATAGAGAAACCAATAATCTCAATTGGTAATTTGAAAAATGAAGTAATGATGAAAAACTTATTCAACAACAATGAGAGAGTACGTACAGCCATGTTGCTACTTTCGCCTGATGACAAAGCTTCAATTAGACTAATTGGAGATATAAGCGCAGCTTTGATAGAAGATATACAATTGCCTACTAGGATAAGTTCCGCAAAAACAAAAGAGAATATGGAAAGAATATTTTCAGATTTATTGAAGGTCAAGTACATGGACGAAATAAGGAGAGAGATGATGTGATGTTCTTTTTAAGTAAAGTGCAAGTTAAGATTTTTTACATTATTTTACTGGCAATATGGGGAGTTTCTGGAATATACACTATGGTCAATGAAGGTGTTTCCAGAGGATTGGTGGTGCTATTGTTTGGAGGTGGATTTATAACTTTTATATATTATGCTCAAAAATTTTTCATAAAAATGATAAAAGCTGAAAACAAAGCTTATCAAAAATTAAAAAAATAGGAGGATGATCATATGGCAATACATGCCGTAATTTTATGTAGCTGGGGTGCAACATCAAGCGCTTTGGCAAAAAAAGTTTCAGATGAGGCAAAAAAACAGGAATTGGATGTAGTTGTAGATGCTGGCGGAACAGGGGAGTTTAAAAAGAATGCGGAAAAATATGATGTAGCATTGTTAGAACCTCAAGTAAGACACCTGAAAAAAGAGATTGAGACAATTGCAAGTAAATACAACATTCCAGTGGATATTGTAGATATGCAAGCATTTGCAGTAATGGATGGCAAGAAAATATTAAAACAAATAATAGATCTTGCCAATAGCAAGAAGGAGGGCTAGTTTATGGATGGGAACAAACTAAACAACAGCCGAATTATGAAGTGGTTAGAAGAAAAAGTCATGCCGGTACTTGCAAGAATAGCACAAAATGTCTATTTGCAAGCTATAAGAGACGCATTTAGCAGTTTTGCTCTTCCTGTAATACTAACTGGGGCAATATTCTTGATCATTGCTAATCCTCCTACAGGTATAAACTGGGGTCCTATTATAGCTTGGGAAAATGCAGTAAAACCTATAATGGCACAAATATTGATTCCATTCAACTTGACTTTTGGAGTCATGGCGTTGATGGTCGCATTTGGTACAGCATATAGTCTTGCTTCTCGTTGGGATTTAGATGAATCTATGACTGGCTTGACAGCCATGTTAGCATTTTTAATAACATGCTTTCCAGCGACAGACATAACAAGCGTAAGCTTTGGAGAAGTATTGAATTATTTGGGAGGACAAGGGCTGTTTATTGCCATCATAGTAGGTATAATAACACCTATAGTAGTCAGATTTTTCAACAAAAGAGGAGTGGTCATAAAGATGCCTGAGCAAGTGCCTCCATATGTAGTGAGAAGCTTTATAGCTCTAATTCCTATGTTTACTATGATTATACTTGCTTGGGGAGTAGAATGGATAGTTTGGTCTAGGTATCAGATAACCTTGCCACAGCTTGTAATACAAGTTTTCCAACCGCTAGTTGTAGCTTCAAATAGTTATCCAGCAGCTATAGCTGAGACAATTCTAATGATGCTATTGTGGTCATTAGGTATTCATGGAATGAATGTAGTATCCTCTATCGCATATCCATTTTGGATGAGCCAATTAGCTGCAAATGCTGAAGCCGCAGCATCAGGAGCAGAGTTAACTGGAATTATAACTGAACCATTTTTCCATGTATTTACACATATAGGTGGTTCAGGATTAACTTGGCCATTGGTAATCATGTTCATGTTCTCAGCATCTGTACAATTAAAAACTATAGGAAGGGCGTCTTTAGTTCCAGCGATATTTAATATAAACGAACCTGTAATTTTCGGAGCGCCAATAGTATTAAACCCAATATTGATGATACCATTCATGTTGGCGCCTATGGCAGCAGTAACAATAAACTATATTGCATTTGCTACAAATATCGTCGCAAAACCTTTGCTACAGCTTCCATTTACAGTGCCGGTATTCTTAAGTGGGTTTATCTCTAGTAGCGGGGACTGGAAGGCGATAGTATTGCAACTTGTAAATATAGTAGTTGCTGGAATCATATATTATCCTTTCTTTAAAATGTATGAAAAACAGTTAATAAATTCAGAACAAGAAGGAGTAGTTGCAAATGAGTAATGATAAAATCGATGAAATGGATTTAGAAGAGATTATATACAATCTGGTGCTTCATGGAGGGAATGCAAGAGCCGAAGCGTACGAAGCGCTAGAAGCAGCAGAAGAAGGCAGATTTGATGATGCGAAAAAACACTTAGAAAAAGCTGATGAAGAATTTTATGAAGGGCATGACTATCAAAATAAATTAGTCCAAGGCAAGCAAAGCCAAGTTCCAAATTTCCTTGTAGTGCATGCTCAAGACCAACTTATGACTGCACTTGCTGAGAAAAATTTAATAAGTAGATTGATCAATTTATACAAAAGAGTGTATGACTTGGAAAACAAATAATAACGGCACCCCTATTTTATGGGGTGTCTATTTATATTTTTGACTAAATATATTATAATTTAGAAAAAGATAAAATAACTTGAAATGAAGGTGGTACATTGGAAGGGAATTTATTGCTTGTTTATCTACTTTTAGGCTTGATAACTTTGTTTTTGCAAATTGGATTTGCCACAAAAGAGAATAAAATCACAGGGTTTATATTGCCAATAGCATTTTTAATTACAGCTATTTATTATTATATTAGAGGAATATCAAATGGAATTGGGAATACTGAAGAAATAAGAGTAATGACAACTATTGGAATAGAAGGATTTATTATTTCCATAATAGTTTATTTGATAATTCGCTTGAGAAGAAAAGGGGGCAAGTAGAGCAAAAGCTCTACTTTTTAAGTATTAAGCTTTAGTAAAAGCTTTTTTAAAGGATTTAGCAAAAATAATGTTGCAACAAAAGTAACTAAAGCATTTACTATAGATACTTGAAATCCCAGCAATAAACGAACTATCAATCCATTATAGTCTAATCCGGCAGCAATTATATAAGGTATGTCAATCAAAGTTCCACATATAAACGCCAAGAAAAACCCTAATAGTGAAAGTGCGTACTCAGATCTTATTCTTTTACCTACAGTCGAATATATAAAAGCGTATTGCGGGAAAACAACTAAATACATTATTGTCCAGAGCCCAAAGCCACGTGTGAGCATCACCAAAAAGCAAAATATGGCAACGGCTAAATACGATTCATCTCTTTCTAGGCTTACCCCATACAAGAGGATAGTGAAGTTCACAAGCTCTACATATAGTAGCCCTGAGCCAATGAATTGAATAATATACAAAATGCTTGCAAGCATGGCTACTCGTGTTATTTTTTTACTGCTCATTTTACATTCCCATATCTTTAGTATAGTGGAATTCTATTTCATCTCCTTCGTTAAGACCAATCGAATCAACGCCCGGAGCTTCTCCTATTTTCATATCAAGTCCTTTTTCTTTGGATTTATACGAATACATCCACCAAGGTCCATTTGTCATGTCGGCAGTTTCAAGACCCAACAAGCCATCTAAAAATCTTCCATATTGCGTATCAGTCATTTTCACATTCAATTTTTCTTTATTTTCTTCTAGAAAATCTCCAAGATTCTCCTTTTCAGTTTTAAATTTTGTTTTTTCCATCAGCACTTCTCCGGTGGTATCATTGATGACTGTGATATAAATGTCTTTTTCGAGATCACTGCCTTGGAAGTATTTGTTTATTCCAAAAAACACTCCTGCAACCAAGGCTATTGCAAGAATTGCCAGTATAATTTTTTTAGTATTTTTCATTTTATTCTAATTCCTCCAGTTAATAAGATTTTGATATAAATTCAATTTCATTTATGTTTTCAAGCCTGTTAGTTTCTATTGCAAATGCAAACAGAAGATTAGCTGCCAAATTTGAAAAATCTATGAGCACCTGTGGCACAATTACACCTGATTTTTCAATTAGATGTAGATTTCTAGTGACAATTTTAGCTTCGCATCTTGCATTGTGATATAAAGTTGCAATACTAGAGCCTGTGGGGTATACAAAATTAATTAGTCTGTCTTTGTTTCTATCTTTTAATACATGATACATTATCAAACCTTCTTTGATATCAGCTTCGGAAATAGCCATTTTACCTCTTAGTGAGCCGTTCAAGTGCAAAACTCTCTCCAATAGCCACCAAGTTTCTTTTTCTAATGGAGTGTTTTGAGACAATATATGGCCTAGAGAAGCAGAAAGCTTGTCGGTGAGAATTTCATGATCTACAATTTTTGAATCTTCATTTAAAAAAGGATAACTTATTAAATCATAATCTGGTTTCATTTTAAACCTCCTCATAAACATAAAAAAAGCTCCTAAAAAGGAGCAAAAATACAATATAAAACTAATTGTTTCTTGTTTCCTCCTTTCCCTCCGAAAGTAAAACATAGTCTTTAAGGCAGGTCTCCTGGCTTATGGCTTAAACTTATCAAACCTTCCCATAGCAAAGCTACAGTGGATAAATGATAAGCATACCACATACAGTAGCGGGGGCTGCAGCGTTTCACGCATTTCCCTATTAAGTAGTACACCTTAAAAGAAATATGAAGTTGATAATATAATACATCATTATATAAGTTAGTTCAATAGGAAATTATAAAATTGACCTTTGCCGCTTATATAAATTGAAATAATAGATGTATCTTCCTTCGAAACTCAACATCTAGATTAGAATTGATAATTAAGCACTATAGTCCTCGGTTTTAAAACATAGATATTTATAAATTCAATTAAAATTATATTTTTATAAAACATTTCAATAACTATTCCCAAGATTTTATGGTAGACTGATAATTGACAAATTAAGGAGGGATCTTATGGAGAAAATCAAAAAAATTCCATTGCCAATTTCAGGGCTTATACTTGGGCTTGCGGCATGTGGGAATTTAGTACAAAGCCGTGGAGAAGTATATCGCAATATTTTCGGTATTATTAGTGCTATATTAGCAGTGCTTTTAATTATTAAAATATTTATGTCATTTGAACAGACAAAAAAAGATTTAGGAAATCCAGTAATTGCAAGCTCGTTTCCAACATTTAGCATGGCAATTATGATTTTAAGTACTTATTTAAAACCTTACTCTGATCCACTAGCTAGATGTTTGTGGATAGTTGGTTTAGCATTTCATATCATATTGATAATTTGGTTTACAATTAATTTTGTATCAAAATTTGACATTAAAAAAGTTTTTCCTTCGTGGTTCATCGTATATGTAGGGATAGTAGCCGGATCAGTTTCTTCTAAAGCATTTGGTTATGAGTCTATTGGAAGGATACTGTTTTATTTTGGATTAATAAGTTTTATAGTATTATTGCCTGTTGTAATAAAGAGAGTATTTGTTGTGAAAGAAATGCCTGAGCCGGCATTGCCAACTATAACTATTATGACTGCTCCAGCAGGGCTGTTACTTGCAGGATACATGAATGTATTCGGAAATAAAAGTTATGGGATTGTTTTAGCGCTTTTAATAGTTTCGCAAATTCTTTATATTTATGTGCTAACTAGATTGCCAAAGCTATTGAGCTTAAAATTCTATCCGTCTTATTCTGCATTTACTTTTCCAACTGTTATAACAGCAATAGGGATAAAGGGAGCAGCAAACTATTTAAAAGGAGTTAACGAATCATTAAGCTTTTTAACTTCAGTTGCATTGATTGAAGAAATAATAGCAGTTTTATTGGTTGTATATGTTTTAATAAGGTACATTTCATTTTTAAGTAAAAAGACAATTTCTAATTAAGGAGTGATATGATGACTAGAGAAGAATTAGTTAATCAAGTGAAAAATGAAGCTGAAGGCTATTTTCAAAGAGGAGAATTTTTCTGTTCTGAAGCAGTTGTCAGAACAATAAATAATTTGCTTGGGAAACCATATGAAGATGACATAGTAAAAATGGCATCAGGCTTTCCAATTGGCATAGGCAAATCAGGTTGTTTGTGTGGCGCGGTAAGTGGGGGAATCATGGCGTTGGGAATGGTTTATGGCAGAAATTATGGCGAGAAAATGGACGATTCAATGTTTCCTGTGGCAGCAGGATTGCATGACTACATAAAAGAAGAGTATGGGTCAACTTGCTGCAGAGTTATGACAAGAAAATGGGCTGGAGACAATTTTCAAAGTCCTGAAAGAAAAATGCATTGTGTTGAGATTACTGGGAAAGTCGCAGAATGGGTCGCAGACAAATTAATTGAAGACGGTAAAGTAGTTGTAGAATAAGAGAACACTGTATGGTTTAACCATACAGTGTTTTAAGTGTGCCCAGCATGAGCAACAACTAGGTGGTGAAAGTCCACTACGGGCTTGGTAGTAGGAACCGTTAGCCAAGAGCAAGGGTGTCCATGGTGACGTGGAATCTGAAGGAAGCTAGAGGCAAAATTCTGAACCGACGAACAGAAATCACATCAGGCTGAAGTAGAGTGGATGAGTTTGCTTAACAAAACAAAGTCCAATACTACCCGAACTCTACACAGTAAATGTGGCGGTTACATGGAAGGAAGGTTGTTG
>NZ_JCANTN010000023.1:0-31067 GCF_059568515.1 Soehngenia saccharolytica DSM 12858
ATTTATATAATAAAAAAGCTCTGGCATGATTGCCAGAGCTTTTAATGATTATTTATGAAATCTAGATAAAACTATTTTTGACAATTCACCAACTACTAAAGGTATCAAAGCAAGTGGAATTATCACTTTCCATTCATTTAAAGTGAGTGCTTGAGTATAAAATATATCTTGTAAAAATGGTACATATAGTACAACTAACAACAAAGCAAATGCTCCGAGAGTTGCTAATACCATCTGCCTATTTGAGAAAAATCCTATTCTAAATAGAGTGTATTTTTGTGATCTACTAGAATAAGCTCTCAACAGTTCTGCAGTTATCAATGTCGTAAATACTACTGTTCTAACAATGACTAAGTCTTCACTACCAAAAGTGTTTTGTGCCCACCAAAATGATAACAACGATGCTGCTGCGATAGCTAAACTCTGGAATGATACACCTAAAAGCATTCTCCTATCGAGAATTGGCTCATCTGTATTTCTTGGAGGATGATTCATTATATCTGGCTCACCTTTCTCCACACCTAATGCTAGAGCAGGGAAACTATCAGTTACTAAGTTTATCCACAAAAGCTGTATTGGCAACAATGGTATTGGCCAGTTAAATACAGCGATACTTAAAAATACCAATAAAATCTCACCTATATTACAGGACAACAAGAAGAATACGAATTTCTTTATATTGCTAAATATAATTCTACCTTCTTCAACTGCAGACACAATACTTGCAAAGTTATCATCTGTTAAAATCATATCAGCTGTATTCTTTGCAACGTCTGTTCCAGTTATGCCCATCGAAATACCTATATCTGCTTTCTTTATAGCTAGAGCATCGTTAACTCCATCGCCAGTCATTGCAGTGATTTCACCATTTTCTTTTAATGCATTTACAATCCTTACTTTATGTTCAGGAGAAACCCTTGCAAATACTTTTACTCTTTTTACAACTTCTCTTAATTCTTCATCTGAAATCTTATTTAATTCTTCTCCCATCATCGCTTCATCTTCAGATTCTACTAAACCCAAATCCCTTGCTATGGCAAATGCAGTTTCTTTGTAATCTCCAGTGATAACTTTGATATCAATTCCTGCTTTTTTACACAATTTGATGGCTTCTTTTGCTTCTGGTCTTAGAGGGTCTATCATGCCCGATAAACCAACAAAAATCATGTCTTTTTCGATATTTTCAGGATCTAGATTGTCAGGGAGTTTATCAAACACTTTATAAGCAACTGCCAATACTCTCAATGCTTGTTTTGAGAAGTTTATATTAGTATCCAAAACTTTCTTTTTAAGTTCCTCAGTAAAAGGAACTACTTCACCATTTAAAAGGATATGAGAACATTTTTGAATTAATAAATCAGGAGCTCCTTTTGTAATAGCTGTTATCTTATCTTCAAAATATCCTTCGTGGAAAGTAGTCATCATTTTTCTTGATGCATCGAAAGGTATCTCTTGAATTCTAGGGTATTTCTCATTCAAAGAATCTACATCAATGCCGCCTTTTGCAGCTAATGTTACCAATGCGCCTTCAGTAGGGTCTCCAACTATTTTATATTGACCGCCATTTTCTACAAGTTCTGCATCATTTACCAATGCACCCATTAACAACAAACTTTGGACGTTTTTATCATCAAGTGGAGATATTTTTTCTTCACCTAATTTGAAATCTCCCTTAGGTTCATATCCAACACCTTCGACATCAATCACCTTATCATTTGTGTATATTTTTACTACTGTCATTTCATTTTGTGTTAAAGTTCCAGTTTTATCTGTACATATAACAGAAGTAGCACCTAGGGTTTCAACTGCTAGCAATTTTTTTACTATAGCATTTCTCTTTACCATTTTATTCATGCCAATAGCAAGCACTATGGTTACAATTGCGGGCAATCCTTCAGGTATAGCTGCTACTGCAAGGCTTACACTAACCATAAACATCTCCAATGGATCTCTACCTTGAATCAAGCCATCGGCAAATACGATAATGCAAATTAATATCGTTGCTATACCAAGTACTTTGCCTAGCTGATTTAATTTCTTTTGGAGAGGAGTTGATTCATCTTCGTACGATTGGATCATTGTGGCAATTTTACCTATTTCAGTATTTGCACCTGTTCCTACTACAACACCTTTGCCTCTACCATAGGTCACAATAGTACTCATATATGCCATGTTAACTCTGTCGCCTAACGATATATCTCCTTCCAACACTCTATTTGCATCTTTTTCTACAGCGACTGATTCACCTGTGAGAGATGCCTCATCAATTTTTAGATTTTTTGAATCAATGATTCTCAAGTCTGCAGGAACAATATCCCCTGTTTCGAGAATTACGATGTCCCCAGGGACTAATTCTCTTGAATCAACTTCAATGGTCTTGCCATCTCTTATTACTTTAGCAGTGGGCGAGGCCATTTTCTTTAGCGCATCTAATGCTTTCTCAGCCTTTCCTTCTTGGTAAAGACCTAGCATTGCATTGATAACAACAATCGCCAGTATTACTATTGCATCTTGAGTTTCTCCAATAAAGAAAGAAACCAATGCAGCGGCAATTAAAATTAATACTAAGAAATCACTAAATTGTGCTAACAACTTTTTAAAAAAACTTCTGCCTTTTTCTTCCTTAAGCTCATTTGGCCCGTATTTTTCAAGCCTTTCTTTAGCACTCTCAGTGTCAAGTCCCTTTTTAGAATCCACACTCAATTCTTTTAGGACTTCTTCGATACTTTTCTCATGCCAATTCATCAATTAACACCTCTTTCGTTAAGTAATATTCATAATCAAATAGAAAAAAAGACTCTTGTCCATAAATATGAACAAAAGTCTTGCTACCTTAAAAGATAGGTGATAGCCGGGTATACACCGTATTGACGACTATCATTTTACTAGCTACTCCCTTTTGATATATTATATTATAGTAGAAAGACTTCTTAAATTCAATACATATTTATATTACCCAAATTTAATTTTGGTTAACATTGACTTATTAATTAATATAAGTAATAATTTAATTATCAATTTATCATGGGGTGATTAAATGATTGCGAAGATATTAGTAGCTGATGATGAAAAAGCTATTGGAGATATAGTAAAATTCAATCTAGAAAAAGAAGGTTTTGGGGTAGATCTATGCTTTGATGGGGAAGAGTGCATCAAATCAATTCAAGAGAACAGTTATCAACTTATACTTTTGGATATTATGATGCCTAAGAAAGATGGATTTGAGGTTCTAAGAGAAATCAGACCAAATTATAAAATGCCAATAATCATATTGACTGCAAAAGAGGAAGAAGAAGACAAGATAACAGGATTAGAGTTGGGAGCGGACGATTATATAGTAAAACCATTTAGCATGAGAGAACTAGTTGCTAGAGTAAAAGCAAATTTAAGGAGAATTGACTTTAATGACGAACAGGATCCAAATGAAATTATAGAGACTGATGAACTTATGATAGATTTATCTAAATATGAAGTCAGAAAAAATGGAGAAATCATCAATCTAACTCTTAGAGAATTCGAGTTATTAAAGCATTTGGCATTAAATAGAGGACAGGTTTTCACTAGAGAGCATCTACTAGAAAATGTGTGGGGTTATGAGTATTTCGGAGACATAAGAACTGTTGATGTAACTGTGAGAAGGCTTAGAGAAAAAATAGAAACACCTGATGAGGATTTTAAGTATATATTGACTAAAAGAGGAGTAGGCTACTACTTTAGGAGGGACTGATATGTTTTCCAGTATAAAATGGAGATTCATAGTGGTTTATTTTCTCTTAGTCTTCATAGCTATGGCTATAGTTGGAGTCTTTATTGTAGATCGACTTGAAGCTCAGCAAATAGAAAGTGTAACTTTGTCGATGAAAAACAACATAGAAGCAATATCTTCCACTTCCAGCTATTTTTCAAGTGACAATTGGCTTGAAAATCAAGAGCAAATTCAAAGTACATTAAATGACTGGAGACTTGCTCAAGGAGAGACAATATATGCTATTTATGACGAAGATGTGCCAAAAATACTTGCTACATCATCGAAAGAAGACATCTACTTGATTGGGAAAGGAGCTCTTTCATATAAATTCATAGATCCACAGCTAGTCATTGACACATTTACTGGAAAAGTTACTGAAGCTGTCATAACCGATGATTTAGAGGGGAAGACTCTAAAACACATGGCGTATCCAATCTATTCAACAACTGGGAAATTATCGGGAATTCTGTATATGACATCTGATTTGTCAACCGTGGAAAGCACTTTGAGCTATACCCGTTCAATCCTTTCAAAAGCCACTATGATCGCCCTTATCACTACGATAATTTTGGGATTTTTGATAGCAAACAGCATAACCGAACCTATAAGAGATGTGACAAAGAAAGCTTTTGAAATGTCCCAAGGAAATTTCAATCAATATGTTTCAGTAAAATCTAATGACGAAATAGGCCAATTGGCAAACATGTTCAATCAACTTACATTAAAGCTCAATGAAACTTTGAATGAAATGGAATTAGAAAGAAACAAATTGGATACGATCTTTAGCTATATGGCAGAAGGCGTTATAGCTGTTGATAAAAGAGGAGAATTGATCCATGCCAATCCAATTGGGAAGAAACTGTTAAACATAGAAAACATTGAAATTGAGAATGAAAAACATACTTTGGATCTAAATAATTTAGGGCTATTGGGCATTGATTACACAGATGAAACTACATTGAATGGCGAAAAATTGATTGAAATTGGTGGAAATGCATATAAAGTCAAATACGCGCCATATAGGAATGAGCATAAATCAATAGAAGGGCTTATAATTGTATACCAAGATATAACTCAGGAACACAATCTTGATAAGATGAGAAAAGAATTTGTTGCAAATGTGAGCCACGAGCTAAAAACACCTATAACTACTATTAAAAGCTACACTGAAACTCTAATGATAGATGACATAGACGACGATCATAAAAAGAGATTCTTGAGTGTGATAGATGAAGAATGTGACAGAATGTCCAGGCTTGTCAGTGACCTCCTGCAACTTTCAAATATAGATTATAAAAGGACAAAATGGAATAAAGATAGAATTTGCATAAATGAAATAGTTGAAAATACAATTTCAAAATTGAAAATTATGGCAAATGAGAAAAATATAGCATTGAACTACAACTCAGAAAAGGAATGCTACACCTATGCTGACAAAGATGGACTTGTACAAGTTTTTCAAAACATCATCACAAATTCAATTAAATACACAGAAAACAATGGCTATGTAAACATAGACATAAAGGAAGAGAATTCTTTTGCTCGCATCAAAATAGAGGATAATGGAATAGGGATTCCGTTTGAAGACAAAGATAGAGTGTTTGATAGATTTTACCGAGTTGAAAAAGGAAGAAGCAGAGATTTAGGCGGCACGGGACTTGGTTTATCTATAGCAAAAGAAATAGTCGAAGCATTTGATGGGAAAATTTATATAGAGAGTGAGAACATGAAAGGAACGATAGTGACAATTATATTGCCGCTGCTAGAAGAGACAAAAAATAGTTGATTAAAGGAAGTAGAACGTAATGAAAGAAAAACTAAAGACGATCACTATGCTTATACTTGTTATAACTAGTGTGTTATTTATAAACGAACTTTCTAGTGGAAATAAAATCGAACAAAAAAACAATAAAAATGTTGCAATCACACCAAACTATACATACACTCTCGAGGATGTATTAGTGCCTAGCAAAGCTTATTTAAAGACGAACGATGGCAAAATTTTCACAATTTATGATGTGACAACTGAGAATTTTTTTGAAACAGCAAAGACTACTTTATCTCAAATACTCTCTAAGAGTAATTTGAACATAGTAGAAATGAATAAAGCTAATGTAAAAGAATTATATCCTGACATTGTGTTTTGCTATCCATACGAAATCAACTTAAATTTGCTTTTAAAGGCATATGACATTGAGGAAGCAAACCCAAAGATAGACACAATAAAAAACATAAATTGTCTTGGGCTATATTTGTATGATGATAAATACTCGCTAGTGTTATCAAACAAAGACAAGGACTATTTGGTAGAAGCTGATGATTATGATATGTCAAATATGATAATCAGATTTAAAAAAGTTTTAGATGAAAAAAACCTAAATGAGATAAATTTGGCAGATTTGGATTTAGAGCAGTCGAAGAAAAATTTATTAATCCATGACAAAATCGAAATGAAGATTCCTATAACTTATGTATCAAATGAAGTTGTTTTAATGGACATGGAAGATAAGGACAAGTTAGCTGAGAAGTTTTTTGGAGTAGATAAGTATTACATCAGACAAATAAAAGAAGACAATGGCTCAGCTATATACTTTTACAATTCAAATGTTTTAAAGATAAACCCAAATGGGCTTATATCGTATTATAATCCTCTAAAGAGCGATGTAAGAGAAAGAAACCTTTATTTAAGTTTAAACACAGCAGTTAATTTCATTACGAAGAATTCACTTTTTCCCTATGAATTGACACTTGATGAAATAACACCCATTGATGCTGGGAAAAGCAAGGGATATAAATTTGTATTAAGCCATAAGAACAACGGACTAAAGACGTTCGAAAAGAATAAGGAAAGTTCTAATGAAATTGTCATAGAAGTTTTCAACAAAGAGATTAGGAGCTTTAAGCAAATATTTAAATTAAAAGACCAATTTAGCTATATCTCCTACGAAGATAATTCTTCAATGCTAAGCTACAATGAAATCATTGACAAGAACTTTGATTATTTGAAAGCACAATTTATAGAAAACTATGGGATAAAAGATAAAAGTAAAATATCAAAGCAACAAGTGATAAATGAAATAACAGATGTTTATCCAGCTTATTTTGATCCAAATTTGAAATTAAAAAATGAAAGGCTCATACCTGTTTGGACAATAAACGCATTTGGTAAAAATTACTTGTTTAACGCATATAATGGAGTATTGATGTATGTGGATTAGGAGGGTTTTTTTTGGATTGGTCAAAAGCTAAGACAATTTTGCTTATAGCACTTGTCATTGTAAATATGCTATTGGGCAGTATTTATTTACTCGAGAAAAAAGAAGAAAAATCGCACGAATTTAGTGAAGATGAACTGATTAACAAATTAAGTCAGAAAGACATAAAATTAAGCGTTGATATACCGAATGGGGAAAACGAATTAAAAGGCATTGTAGTTGAGTACGAATTTTATGATGCCAATGATATTAATGATAGATTTTTTGATGAAAATGGCTCTATAAAATACATAAATGATGACTTGTTTGAAGTTTCAAGGCAAAGAGAAACAGTTACAGTAATCAACGGAAAACTTTTGATTTATGAAGAAGAAAAAACTGAAGATGAAACAGAAAAAAAAGTCTATACCACGATGAAAGAATTATCAAACCCATTGGAGAAAGCAAATGAAATTGCAATGCAATTTATGAAAGACCGGGGATTTTCAACCGATGATATGAAACTCACTTTTTCAAATCTTACAGAAGATGGTTATTATCTTGCTTATTCCAACATTCATGATGGAAATTATATCGAATCATCATTTACAACTTTTGAAATTAAAGATGATATAGTATTTAGAATGGAGAGGACTTGGCTTGATATAAAAGAGATTGAAGATGTAGTATTAAAGACTATACCAGCAAAAAAAGCGCTTTTGGAACTCTTGATGAAAGAGGAAGTGTATGGCAAGGAGATCACAGATATATCAATATGTTATTATTTCGATCCAGAAAAACAAGACTATTTTTCAAAATACAAGGAAATAATAGAGGGAAGAACAGTACCTGCGTGGAGGGTTCAATTTAGCGATGGGTATAAGATAATACTTGACTTTGAATAGAATACTAGGAGGATTAATATGTCATTTTCATTTTGCTCACTTTCAAGCGGGAGCAGTGGCAACTGTCAATATATAGAAACTGAAAACGCAAAGATATTAGTGGATGCTGGATTTACAGGAAAGAGAATAACAGAACTTTTAAAAAACATAGATGTAGATCCAAAAGATATAGATGCCATACTTGTGACACATGAGCATATAGACCACGCTAAAGGCGTTGGAATATTATCGCGAAAGTACAACATACCAGTTTATGCGAATGAAAGAACTTGGATTGGAATGGAACCAATCATAAAGACAGTAAAATCAGAAAACATTAAAATAATCAATGCAAATAAAAACTTTGAAATCAAAGACATACTCGTGCATCCGTTTAATGTGAGCCATGATGCTCTAGATCCAGTGGGCTACTTATTGTTTAATGAAATGAAAAAAATAAGCATCTTAACTGATACAGGATGCGTAAATGAGGGTATAAAATCAAAGATAAAAGGATCGCACCTGTTTTTTATTGAAGCAAATCACGACATCGAAATGCTGAGAAATGGTTCATATCCGTTATATTTAAAAAAGAGGATATTAAGCCAGAGAGGACATCTCTCAAACGACGCCTGCCTTGAGATATTAAGGGAAGTATTAATGGGAGAAAACGAGCATGTATTGTTGGCTCATTTAAGCAAAGAAAACAACCTACCCAAATTGGCATATAAGACTATATACGATGGTTTGAGGGAAAGCGGCTACGATGTAGAAAAAGAAGTAAATATACACTTGACAAATAGGGACAACAACACTCAAATTTTTTATATTTAGGGGGAATAAACATGGACAATTATGGAAATTACTATAAAAGGCCTAAGAAACCAAGCAAATTTTCGTATTTTTTAGTTGCGCTAATTGGAGCTATAATAGGTGGAATAATAACAACTTATGTTGCTCCAACTTATCTATATGGGAAGATAATACCATTACCAGAGATATACCAATATAGTACTGAGGCGCCAATAATAAATACTATTGATATAAAACCAACAGATGAGATAAATACTGTTACTGCAGTAGCTAAAAAGGGAATGGGCTCAGTGGTTGGTATTACCACTATTCAAATTCAACAAGAATTCATTTGGTCTAGGACGGTTGAAGGCGTAGGCTCAGGGGTTATAATAGACAGCGATGGCTACGTATTGACTAACTCCCATGTAATAGGGGATGGAAGCGCAAAAGAAATAAATGTGCTATTTGAAAATGGAGATTCAAAGAAGGCAGAAGTTGTATGGTATGATCCTACACTAGACTTAGCAATCATAAAAGTAAATGCAAGAAATTTATTGCCAGCTGAATTAGGAGATTCAGACAAATTGGAGGTTGGCGAAATTGCTGTCGCAATTGGAAACCCTCTTGGACTTGAATTTCAAAGGACTGTAACAGCTGGTGTAATAAGTGGACTTCATAGATCTATTCAAGTGACCAGGTACAATGTAATGGAAGATTTAATTCAAACCGATGCTTCTATAAATCCAGGAAACAGCGGAGGACCTTTGCTAAATTCTAAAGGCCAAGTAATTGGAATAAACACTGCAAAGATTCAAACGGGCGAGGGATTGGGATTCTCCATCCCCATAAATACAGTTAAACCTATTATAGAAAGAGTAATCAAAAAAGGCAATTTAGAGCCAGTTGCATTGGGAATTTCCGGCAGCGACATAGACCTGTATGAAAGGCAAATGGGAGTAGACATAAAAGCAGATAAAGGAGTATTGGTTGTTGAAGTAGTGCCTGACTCTCCAGCAGACAAAGCAGGGATAAAACCTATGGATGTCATAACCAAATTTGGGAATAAAGAAGTAACAAGCCTTTCTGCTTTGAGAAAAGAGCTTTACAACTATCAATCAGGAGATAGAGTACGAGTTGAAATCAACCGAAATGGAAGTATATTGAATTTAACAGTAGAACTTGATTAATGGGGGAAAATAATGAGAATTTTGTTGACAAATGACGATGGGATATTCGCTCAAGGTATATATACAATGGCAAAAAAATTAGAAAAAGATCACGAAATAATGATAGTAGCACCAGATGTTGAAAGAAGCGGGCAAAGCCACACTATAACCTTTTTAAATCCCTTAGTCATAAAGGAAGTTAAATTAGAAAATCTACAAGCAAAAGCATATAGCATTTCAGGAACACCAGCAGATTGTGTAAGAATAGGAGTGCAACTTTTTAAGAAAGAGAATGTAGATTTAGTCATATCGGGAATAAACATGGGCGCTAATACTGGAACCGATGTATTGTATTCAGGCACTGTATCTGCGGCCATAGAAGCGAATTTGTTCGGAATACCGAGTATAGCTGTATCAGCAGAGTGGATTGAAGGCAAAGTAAATTATGATTTAGCTGCTGACTATGCAATGAAAGTGATAGAAAAGATTAAACGATCCTTATTTACACCTATGGTGCTGAACTTAAACACTCCATTCAAGCTCAAAGAGGATTTAGCTGAAATGAAAATATGCAAAATCGGGGGCCCTGTTTATGACTTTTACAGTTCTCACCATAATGGAAATGGTGAGATAGTCTATAAAGCAATAGGAAGAGAAGATAATGATAAAACAGAAGGGACAGATAGATACTATTTACGTCATGGGTATCCAACTTTGACACCTTTGAAATACGATTTTACAAACTTTGAAGCTATAAAACAGCTTGAAGACTGGATTCAAAATTCAATTTAAAAATGAAATGAATATAAAATTAAAACCTGGGTATCAATTAGTCGAGAATAAATAAAGGAGTGATTGATACAATGGACAATGTTGAAAGAAGAGAAGGAGTAGTAACTTTTGGACAAAAACCAGTAACCCTTTTGGGCAAAGAGATAAAAGTTGGAGATAAAGCACCAGATTTTACTGTTTTAAAGGGAGATTTAACACCATATTCATTAAAAGACGCTGGAGACAAGGTAAAGATCATATCAGTAGTGCCTTCATTGGATACAGGCGTATGTGAATTACAAACAATTAGATTCAATGAGGAAGCTGCAAAATTGGATGATGCAATAGTGCTTACCATATCTGTTGACTTGCCATTTGCTCAAAAGAGATTTTGTTCAGCTCATGACATAGACAAGGTTTTGACACTATCAGACTACAAAGATTTGGATTTTGGGCTAAAATATGGTTTTGTGATGGAAGAGAACAGGTTGCTTGCAAGAGGAGTTATAGTATTGGATAGAGACAACACTGTTAAATATGTAGAATATGTAAAAGAGGGTACAAACCATCCTGACTATGATAAGCCAATTGAAATAGCAAAAGAACTTTTATAAGCCTTCCTTTTGGAAGGCTTATTTTTTAGGAGGCAATATGGATATAAATATTATTGCAGTAGGAAAATTAAAAGAAAAATACTTACAAGATGGCATAGATGAATACATAAAAAGGCTATCAAAATTTGCTAAAGTAAATATAATTGAAATTCAAGATGAGAAAATAAAAGAGAACTTGTCGCAAAGAGAAATGGACAATATAAAACAGATTGAAGGAGAAAGAATTCTTCTCTGCATAAAACCAAGAGATTATTGCATAAGTCTAGCGCTGGATGGCAAAAGCATGGACTCTTTACAATTCTCAGATACTCTTTCAAGAGTTATGGTAGAAGGGAACTCCGCTATAACTTTTATAATTGGAGGAAGCATTGGCCTTTCAACAGAAGTGTTAGAAAGAAGCAATCTGAAACTTTCATTTTCAAAATTTACATTTCCTCATCAGCTAATGAGATTGATTTTGATTGAGCAAATTTACAGGGCTTTTAAGATAATGAATAACGAACCATATCACAAATAACATAGGTGATAATATGGACGAATTACTACATTGTAGGGGCGATCTTTGACCGCCATTTTAAAAAACCGCGAATTGAAAAATAATAAATATTATATTGGATGGTGATTACATGGATGAATTACCACGAAGAAAAAACATAAGGTTAAAAAATTATGATTATTCACAAGCCGGATATTATTTTATAACAATATGCAGCAAGGACAAGAAATATATATTTTGGGACGTAGGGGCGACCTCTGGTCGTAAGCATGAAGAATTACCATTTTTAGATGTACGGGCGACCTTTGGTCGCCCGTATGAAAAACCACCATTATCAAACATAGGAGAAATTATTGATTTGGAAATAAATAAAATTAATTCTATTTATGAAAATGTTGAAATCGACAAATATGTTATTATGCCTAATCACATACATATGATTATTGTATTAAATAATGCCAATGAACGGTCAAAGACCGCCCCTACAATATCTCGTATTATGCAGCAGTTTAAAGGTTCTGTTTCCAAGCAGACTGGATTGTCATTATGGCAAAAATCATTTTATGACCATATAATCAGAGATGAACAAGAATACCAAAAAATATGGAATTACATAGAAACAAATCCATTAAAATGGGAAAACGATAAATATTAAAATGGATGGTGATATATGGATGAATTACCACATTGTAGGGGCGACCTGCTATCACCTGGCCTGTAGGGGCGACCTCTGGTCGTCCGTATGAAAATGTTAAAATGGAAAACGATAAATATTATAAATTTTGGGGTATTTTATGAAATACATTAATGGATTGAGGTTAAAAAAAGTGAAGACATTTTTATTGTTAATATTAATAGGCATTTACTTGCTATCTCAAAATAAATGGGTAGATGTCGATAAAATGATGATTGAAGTAAAGGATTTAAAACCTGAGTTAGATGGATTTAAAATAGTGCAGATATCTGATCTGCACATACCGCAAAATGAGATAGAAATAGATAAATTAATTGACATACTAAAAAAAGAAAAGCCAGATCTAATCGCATTGACTGGAGATATCATTAGCAGAGGTTCTAATTTGGATTATAGCAAATTAGAGGTACTAGTAAATTCATTGACTGAAATAGCGAAAGTTTATGCTGTTTTAGGAAATCATGAGTCGGGAAACAACTATATAGATGAATATAAGGAAATACTGAAAGAAAGCAATGTGGTATTGCTAGAGAATGAATTTGATTTATTCGTTAAAAATGGAATAGAAATAGGAATCATAGGATTGAAAGACAACGCTATATATAGAGAAGAAAACATACTAAATATAGAAAAAATAAAAGATATTCCGCTTATAATGCTAGCTCATAGACCTGAGCTATTTGATGAATATTTTTCGGAAATAAATTCAGTTAAACCTACATTGGTTCTATCAGGGCATGCCCATGGAGGTCAATTTAGAATTCCATTTATAAAAAGAGGTGTGATTGCGCCAAATCAAGGGTTTTTCCCTAAATACACTTCAGGAATATACAAAGCAGATAATGGTGGTGTAATGGTAGTGAGCCGCGGACTTGGGCGAAGCGTGATACCATTTAGAATAAACAATAGAATTCATTTGCCTGTAATTGAATTAAAAAGAAGTATATAAATGTAAAGATTACAAAATAATATTGACTATAAAATCCATATAGTGTATTTTAATAGTGTGAGAAAAAAAGGAGGTTCTAGTTTTGAGTAAAATAGTAGTAGTAGGAGCAAATCATGCAGGAACAGCTGCAATTAACACAATTTTAGATTTAAATAAAGATAATCAAGTTGAAGTTTTTGATAGAAATTCAAATATAAGTTTTTTAGGATGTGGTATGGCACTTTGGATAGGGCATCAAATATCAGGTCCTGAAGGATTATTTTATGCTACAAAAGAAGGCCTTGAGAAAAAAGGCGCAAAGATAAATATGGAAACAGAAGTGGAAAAAATTGATTTTAAAAATAAAAAAATCTATGCAAAAAACAAAAATGGAGAAAGCATTGAAACAGATTATGACAAGCTTATATTGGCAACAGGGTCTCTGCCAATAGTTCCAAATGTAAAAGGAACTGACTTAGAAAATGTTCAATTAGTAAAACTCTACCAAAACGCACAAGAAGTTATCGAAAAATTAAACAAAGATGAAATCAAACATGTAACAGTTGTGGGAGCAGGATACATCGGAGTTGAATTAGCAGAGGCTTTTAAAAGAAATGGAAAAGAAGTTGCACTGATTGATGTAGCACCAACTAGTTTAAGTAGTTATTATGATTATGAATTCACAAAACTTATGGATGAGAATTTAAAAAATCATGGCATAGATCTACACTTTGAAGAAAAGCTAGTTGAAATACAAGGCGATGGAAAAGTAGAGAAGGTCATCACAGACAAATCAGAGATACCTACTGACATGGTCGTACTTTGTATTGGATTTAGACCAAACAATACTTTGGGAAAAGATGATTTGGAACTATTTAGAAACGGAGCATTCTTGGTAAATAAAAAGCAAGAAACTAGCATAAAAGATGTTTATGCAATAGGCGACTGCGCAACAGTTTATGACAATGCAATTGATGGACCTAATTATATAGCCCTAGCAACAAATGCTGTAAGAAGCGGGATAATAGCTGGATACAATGCTTCGGGAGTTGAACTCGAAAGTGTCGGTGTACAAGGCTCAAATGGAATAAATATATTTGATTTCAAAATGGTTTCAACAGGTCTAAGGTTGACTAAAGCTAAAGCATTGGGATTTGATGCTCTTGCAACAGACTACGAAGATTTGCAAAAGCCTGAGTTTATCACTGAAAACAATGAAAAGGTAAAGATAAGGATAGTATACGATAAGGACAGTCGAAGAGTTTTAGGAGCGCAAATGGCTTCTAAATACGATATATCAATGGGCATACATTTCTTTAGCTTAGCTATACAAGAAAAAGTAACGATAGACAAATTAAAATTAGCAGACATATTTTTCTTGCCACATTTCAACAAGCCATACAATTACATTACAATGGCTGCTTTGAATGCGAAATAATTATTCAGAGGAATCTCAAGAATTTTTGAGATTTCTTTTTTTGTCATAATTTAATAACATTTATATGGCATAATAGAGTCAAAAGGAGGGAATAAAAATGCTAGTGATATTATTATTGATTATTATACTTTATGTACTGTACAAGAATGGACAACTTGATTTTCACAACAAAGAAGACGAATCGCTTAAAAAGTTGAAAGAAAAGTATATAAATGGCGAAATTGATGAAGAAACATATCTAAGGATGAAGAAAAACATTGAAAGCTAGGAGGTGTAGAAATTGATGCATTTTAGAGGATACAATGGATTTGATAGATTTTTTAACGGCAACGGATACAGATATTTTGAAGATGGAGTGAACCGAGGTTTTGACTTTTTCCATCCTGCAATGATATTTATGGCAATCATGTCCTTTGTGGTATTCGTTGCAATAGTGGTTTTGGTAGTGCTGTTAATCAAAAAGAGCAATAAAAGAAAATTTGAATCAAATGAATTTGATCAAATGCTAAATCAAAAATATATCAATGGCGAGATATCGGATGAAGAGTATTTAGCTAAGAAAAAAGCATTAAGAGATAAATAATGTGCATTTTGGGGTAATATAAAATCAAATGATAAGATGAAGGTGAAATCGTGAAAATATTAGTCGTTGAGGATCAAAAGGACATAAGTGATATTGTCACTAAATATCTTGAAAAAGAAGGCTATGAAGTAAACTGCGCCTATGATGGGCTCAGCGCATTGGATTATATAGCCAAAGACACCTTTCATCTTATCATTTTAGATATAATGTTGCCCTATATAGACGGATTCCAAATTCTTGATGAGATTAGAAAAACTTCAAATACACCTGTAATAATGCTGACTGCTAGGGAACTGGAAGTAGATAGGCTAAAGGGCTTTGACTTGGGGGCAGATGACTATGTTGTTAAACCATTTAGCCCTAGAGAACTAGTAAGAAGAGTAAAAGCGATATTTAAAAGAGTTTACAATGAAGCTGCAGACAGCTGTATTGAGTACAAAGAGTTGAAACTACACTTAAAAAGCATGAAGTTGACTAAAAATGACAAAGATATAGATTTGACAACCACAGAATTCAATCTACTTAAGACTTTTATGGAAAACAAAGGTTTAATATTGAGCAGAGAACAGATTATTTCTCTGAGTTTTGGCAGTGAATATGATGGATTTGACAGAAACATCGACAGCTACATTAGAAGAATTAGGAAAAAAATTGAGGATGATCCAAACAATCCTAAATACTTAATCACAAAATATGGCGCTGGATATATATTTGGAGGAGAAAATGATGAGTATTAGAAAATTGTTGCTGATACTTCTTTTAGGAGTATGTTTAATAACTGTTGTCATCAACTCCTCTATTTTAGCTTCACTAACGGATAGATATTTTTTGAATTACTTAGATAAATCTTATGAAAACCATCTAAGCCAGATCATATCTTACCTTACAAATGTATTGGAAACAGACAATCTAAGCACTGACAAATTAGAAGCGGAGCTGGAAACCCACCTATTAGATCCAATAGTAAGAGTTAGAGTATTCGATGAAAGCAACATATTGCTAGCTGATGTTGAAAACAAATTGGAAGCTCAAAGCGGATTTATGAGAGGACATATGAGTTTTAGGATGGGTATGGGGAAAGGCTCTTCTGAAACATTTACCGAGCAAGTTGAAATAGAAAGCGGCGGAGAGCTTCTTGGAACCTTATATGTGACAAGGCTAGTAAGTTATGACAGTTCGATAATTGCCAATATGTTTAGAAGTACTCTTTTTATAAATAGCTTAATATCAATAGGCATAGCCATGTGCATATCAGCTTTGATTGCACTAATTACAAGTCGAAAAATAAGCGCTGACTTAAGGCAAACATCATATTTAGCGACAGAGATACAACAAGGGAAAGTTATAAAAGCAAAAGACACTAAGATAAAAGAGATAAATAGTTTAAGAAACAGCCTTGAAGACTTGTCAATCAAGCTGAAATTGAAACAAAAGGCTAAAAAAGAGCTATTAGATCAGTTAATCCATGAAACGAGAACTCCCCTTACAGTTTTAGGATCTCATTTTGAAGCTATTGAAGATGGAATTATTGAAACGAGTAAAGAAGAAATAGAGATATTGAAAAACCAAGTTGAAAGCTTGACTTTTATAATAGGGAATTTAAATAGAATAATTGAAGATGAAACGGAAACTAATGATTTAAACTTAGAAGATATTGAAATCGATAAACTTATAAAGCAAATAGTAAATGGCTTGAAAAATCAATTTGACAACAAAAAAATTCAAATAAAGATCGATACTGATGAAAAAATGACCATTAGGACAGACAAATACAAATTCACTCAGATTCTGTACAATCTATTGACAAATGCCTACAAATACACTGAATCAACCAAGAAAGTGAGCATATCATATAAAATAGAAAAAGATGAGTTCGTATTAGAAGTAAAAGATGAAGGAAAGGGAATAAAAGAAGAAGATATTGATAAGATATGGAATGCTTACTACAGGGGTCAAGACGAAATAGAATACGGAGAAGGCATAGGGCTATATGTAGTAAGTGAAAATGTAAAAAAACTAGGCGGCGAAATTAAAGTCTACTCTAAAGTAGGGAATGGGAGCATATTTACTGTAAAATTGCCATTAAATATTTTTAGCGAGCAAAGCACCTCCAATTGAGCCAGCAAATCTGGCCATTGGAGATGTTTTTACTTCTTCGCCTAGTTCTTTTGAAAGCAATTCAACAAATGGGTTTAATTCACACAGACCACCTGTCAGGTATATAGTGCCTATAAGCCCGTGTTTACTCAACATTCCTTTGATTCTATTGATGATAGAATTTAATACTCCTCTAGCTATATCTTCTCTCTTTGTCCCGTTTGCTATGAGACTGATTACTTCTGATTCTGCAAAAACAGTGCACATGCTGTTTATTTTTACATTTTCTCCTTCCAGTGCTAACTTTGAAAGGTCCTCAATTGTCAAATTCAAGGTATTAGCCATAAGCTCGATAAATCTCCCTGTTCCTGCAGCACATTTGTCATTCATGGTGAAATTTGTGACATCCCCATTTTGAACTGTAATTATCTTTGTGTCTTGTCCACCTATGTCAATCACCGTCAAATCTTCTTTAGCTAAATAATACGCACCTTTAGCATGGCAAGTGATTTCGGTGATAGTTTTGTCTGCATATGGCACAGCGACTCTCCCGTAACCAGTGGCAATTATTTTTGAATGTTCTAAATCAATGCCATTTTCAATAAGGCTAGATTTAATTTTTTTTGATGTTTCTACACTATTCCAGCCTGTTGGCATAAGCAGATTAAATCTTATTCTTTCATCATCAAATACTGTCACTTTTGAGGCTGTGGAGCCTATGTCTATTCCTATATAGTTCAACGCAATCATCCCTTTAATCAATCTAATGTAAAAAATCCATTTATTTCAATATTTTCTTGTTCAATGATTCGCTTTATTTTGTCCTCGTTTTCTTTGTCATAGATTACTGATATCCCGCAACAAGTCGATAGTTTCCTTGGCGTTGGAGATATTACGAATGAGATATTTTCTTTTTTCAAACAATTGGTCAATTTAATTCCTTGATTTGAATTTGGAAATAAAATATAATGCCTTGTCAATTAAATCATCTCCAAAAATGCCTCTACCCTAGTTTTTATTTGACCTTCATCTTCTTCAGAATAGTCAGTTTCAATTTTAAGCAAAGGTATATTTTTTTCCTTTAGCACTTTTGAAACTCTTTCATGTTCTATTGAATATGTGTGGCAGAACGATAGATTATAATATATCACACCATCTACATTGTACTCATCTGCATATTTTAATATATCTTCAACTCTGCCTTCATTTGGTGTAAAACAAGCACAGTTTATATCCATATACCTTATAGCTAAATTGTCAATTAGATCGTCGACAGTATTTCCATCTGTTGAAACTTCATTTTCAAAATACCTTGTACCTGTGCAAGTTTCTTCTAGAACTATTTCAGCATCTAGGTTTTCAACTATTTTATGCAATTTCCAATTTGGAAGTGCCATAGGAGTACCGGTTACCATAATTCTTTTTTTGCCATTCGGTTTAAGGTCTTTTACTCTTTCTTCTAACTCTTTACATAATTCTTCGGTTTTTTCAATAAATCTCAGAGGATCATCAGAGAAAGCTACTTGGCTAACTAAAAGTGCATCAAGTCCGCTTATTGGAGATGGAATGTGTTTTCTAAGATCATATAGATGTTTTAAAGCTCTCCTTTTTCTATTCATTAACTCAATTGAATTTTTTAAATTATCAACAGTGACTTTATTTCCAGTCAATTCCTCCATCTTATCAATAAATAATTTAATTTCATCTTTCCACTGTTCTATATTTTTATCACGTTTCATCTGAGGTAGTTCCATGACATGGACAGGCATATAGTCATTCATTATTTCCCATGCCTTTTTCTTGGCATCACATGTGGTTTCTCCAACTATCATATCGCACGATTGGAAATATGGGCAGGTTTGACTAACCTTTGCCCCAGTAAATGCTTTTACAAGTGGGCATATATTTCTTGGCAAAACCTTTTCCCCATCTTCAATCCAAAATTGGCTCCCAGAACAAAGACCTACACTGATAGCATTTGTAGCTAATATTATTTCATCTGGTACAAAAACGCAGAAAGTTCCTACAACTTTACCGCCATTTTTCTTGTGATTTTCCAATTCCAATATTCTTGCTCCATGAATTTCTGCTACTACAAAATTAAAGTAATTCATAGCCTCAGGTCTGTTATTTTGAGTTAAATATGTATCTGTGAATTGTACAGGCAAAGCTTCACATAATATATCGTGTTTTTCCAAATCAATATTTAAACTTTCCCACATCTTTGTATAATCTCCCATTGCTTTCACTCCTTTTCTTTTTGATAAAATTATAACATTGATGAATTTATAATTATATGATTATTTAAAAAATCAATTACACTAAATAAACCATTTAATATATTAATGAATAAATTTAATAGATAAGCAGGAATATAGCTTATTAGAGGTCCGATTATATTTAAATCCATATTGTGATATAATATAAATAAACACAAATATAAATATAAAGGTGGATATTATGTATTCTTATGAAGATGAAGAGAATATGATAAAAATTGTTGATTCGCTGTTGAATAATCTCCAAGAAGCTATTTGCATAACTGACAAAAATTGCATAGTAAAGTATTGGAATAAGTATGCAGAAGAACTCTATAATATCGATAGAAAGGAAATTGTCGGGAAAAGAATCGATAGTTTTTTTTCGAATGCCATAGCAATAGAAGTTGCCAAGAACAAGAAGATATATAGAGATGTCTATCATTCTCCAAGGGAAGGAAGTCACATAATAATAAATGCCGCGCCTATAATCATTGACAGCGAGTTTAAAGGAGTAATAAGCACTGAAAAAGACATATCTGACATCAGAAGCATAAATGAAGAACTTGAGAAGATAAAAGAAAGAGCTGAGTTTTTAGAAGAAGAGATAATGAGATTGACAGGCTCTTGGAATTCAATTCAAAGTAAAAATAAAAAAATGCAAACAATGATAGAGATAGCAAAAAGAGCAGCACCAACTACGGCAAGCATTTTGATAACTGGCGAAAGTGGCACGGGGAAAGAAGTGTTTGCAAGGGCAATCCACGAACAAAGCAAAGTAAAGGGGAGCTTTATCCCTGTAAATTGCAGTGCAATACCCAATGACTTATTTGAGAGTGAATTTTTCGGCTATGACAAAGGAGCTTTTACAGGAGCTAACATCTCAGGTAAAAAAGGATTTTTTGAAATGGCAAAGGATGGCACATTATTTCTCGATGAAATAGCTGATTTACCTTTATTTATGCAATCTAAACTGTTGAGAGCACTAGAGGATAAACAGATAAAAAGGGTTGGGGCAGAGAAGTACATAGATATAAATACGAGGATAATAGCTGCCACAAATAAATGTTTAGAAAAACTAGTTGAGGAAGGCAAATTTAGAGAAGACTTATATTATAGATTAAATGTTATAAGAATTAATTTACCGCCTTTAAGAGAAAGAAAAGAGGACATCATACCATTGCTTGAACAGTTTTTAAAAGAAGCTGCTAAAGACAAAAAGAGAACGAAATTTAAATTGGACAAAGAGGCTGTCAAAATATTGACTAAATACAGTTGGAAAGGCAATATCAGAGAATTAAAAAATGCAGCTGAACAAATTGTAATACTTTCTTCTTCAGATGTCATAAGAAGAGAGGATTTGCCTGAATACATACTTAAAAACACAGAAATATATTATGACAACGATAAAAAGACTTTGAGAGATGCTCTTTGTGAGTATGAAAAATCAATGATAGTGAATACATTGAAAAACACAGATGGAAACATAGCTAAAGCTGCAAAGATATTGGGAATTCCACGCTCAACCCTACACTATAAAATAAATGCATACAAAATAGATGTGTCTAATATTTGACATAAGTGTCAAATATTAGACTTTTTTATGGTCCCTATTTTCTGAAAAACAGTATTTAGCTCTATGGCATAAAAATTGCATTTGGTTATGACATATAATTAACAATGATAGGAGGTGCAAAATGATATTAAATATACTGTTGAGGCAAGGAGCTGGTGCAATAGCAAAACCTATTGTATCTAAAGGAGAATATGTAAAACGAGGTCAACTCATAGCAATTCCAAATGGACTTGGTGCAAATATACATTCAAGCGCAAGCGGAGTCGTGACAGCTGTAAATGAAAATTCCATTATCATTGAAGCTAGTAATATAGATAAGGACAATTTCATCAAATTAGATAAAAAGGATTCATTGATTGAGATGATTGAAGATGCAGGCATTGTCGGTGCTGGAGGTGCTGGTTTTCCAACTCACATAAAGCTTAAATCTGAGCTTGTGGATGGAATTTTAATTGCAAATGCTAGCGAGTGCGAGCCAAATTTACATCACAACATAGAACTTGCGACTAAGTATCCAGATTTAATAATTCGCGGCATAAGTTTAGCTATGCAAGCACTAAATGTAAAAAAAGCTATAATTGCGATTAAAGAAAAGCACACAGAGGCAGTAAAAGCATTAAACAATGCAATTGGGAGCGAGAATATTTCAATAAAATATGTAAAAGATCTCTATCCATCCGGAGATGAAAGAGTTTTAGTTAGAGAGCTATTAAATGTTGAACTAAAACCTGGAGAACTCCCATTAAAAGTAGGGGCTGTAGTTTTAAATGTTGAAACGCTTAAAAACATCGCCCTGTGCATCGACAAGAGAAAACCCGTCATAGACAAGGATTTGACAGTTGGAGGAAGAGTGATTGATAGTCCTCGCGGGAAAGTCTATTTAGATATTCCAGTAGGTACGAGCTTTCAAGATATGATTGATAAGTCTAAAGGAGTAATAGAACCTTTTGGAGAAATAGTTGCAGGAGGAGCTTTTACTGGAAAGAAAGCAGATTTTTCTTATCCTGTCACAAAAGTTGTAGGTGGGATATCTGTGAGCATGCCTTTTCCAACTGAAAAGCGAAAACTTGGATTATTGGGTTGTGAATGTGGTGCAAGCATTGAAAGGCTAAGAGAAATTGCACAAGGAATGAATGCAGAAGTAGTTGCAAGCATAAATTGCAAGAGAATGGAAGATATAGGTAACAACAGGCTTAGATGCAATCTTCCAGGAGTCTGTCCTGGACAAGCAGAATCAGTATTGAATTTAAAAAGACAAGGTGCCGAAGCGCTCTTAGTTGGTAGCTGTCAACACTGAACGAATACCATAATGGAGGTAGCTCCTAGGTTAGGAGTTGGAGTTTATCACAGCACAGACCATATTTTAAGAGCATACGGGCATAGACTGATCAGAAGAATAAAATTATAGGAGTGATATAGATGTCAATCGATTTAGAAAAAGCGCTTCTACACAAGGACGATTATGCTGTTACTTGTTGTAGATTTGAAGAAGGCAAGACAATAGAACCTTCAATGCTTGAAGACCCAGAGATAATACCCGATTTAATCGATTCAAATTTACTTAATATTCCTGAAAACGCTCTTAAAATTGGCGAAGTGTTGGGACTTAAATTAAAAAAGACAGCTGATGCACTAACAGCTTTGACGGAAAGTTATGTTGAGGGAGTAAAAAGAGACAATAACTCAAAGATGGGAGAATACAAACAGGAAGAAAAAGAACTTCTTGTCGAGAACAAACCAACAAATATGGCGGCAAATCTACAAACCAATATGCCAAGCGTTAAGATAAAAATTGGAGAAGGCAAAGACATTGAGCTTGAATTTCCACTATTTACTTTAAATCAAAATGCACAAGAATTGCCATTATATACTCAAAAAGAAGAGAAACTTCAAGGCGAAAATGAAATTGAAGAAGAAAAGGTATTGGGAAAGTTAACTCGAAAACACATAAAAATTGATGAAGTGGTACTTGGTGAAGAAACTAAAATTGAAGGCAGTACTTTAACTTTGAGGAAAGGACTGATTGAAGAGGCAAAATCAGCAGATCCACTTATCATAGATGTTTCATTAGATATTATAAAAAGCAATGATTACTCAAAATACAGTGACACTATAATGGATGTTCAACCTATTGCCGTTAAAGAGGAAGGAGAACTTGGGGAGGGCATCACGAGGGTTTTGGATGGAGTGTGCATGGTGGTGACCGGCATTGACGAGAGAGGTTTCCAAATATCGGAATTTGGATCATCCGAGGGTGAAATGGACAGAAATATAATGTTTAACAGAGCTGGTTCTCCTGACTATGGAGACATACTCATTAAGACAAAAGTGGTTATCGAGAAAGAGAAGAACATGGAAAGGCCAGGGCCACTGGCAGCACATAAAGCAACAGAGGTCATAACTAAAGAAATCAGAATCGCCTTAAAGAAGGCAGATGAAGATTTAGTGTATAAAGAGGAGACATTCGAACACAAGAAAAGAGCAGGAAGGAAGAAAGCTGTCATTGTAAAAGAAATAATGGGACAAGGTGCAATGCATGACAATTTGATTATGCCATATGAACCTGTCGGAATTGACGGAGCTAAAGCGAATGTTGATTTAGGGAATGTCCCAGTAGTAGTTACGCCGCTGCAACTTTTAGATGGTTGCATTCATGCGCTTACTTGCATAGGACCTGCATCAAAAGAGACTTCAAGACATTACTTTAGGGAACCTCTGGTATTGGAAATGTTAAACGATGAAGAGATAGACTTAAATGCCGTTGTATTGGTAGGATCACCTCAAATAAATAGCGAGAAATTTTATGTGTCAAAACTTTTGGGAAATACTGTAGAAGCTATGAATGTGGATGGAGCTATTGTCACTACAGAAGGCTTTGGAAACAATCATATCGACTTTGCAAGCCATATCGAACAGATCGGGAAACGAGGTATCGAGGTCGTGGGAATGACCTTTGCCGGAGTACAAGGTCAGCTCGTAGTAGGAAACAAATACATGGATGCATTGGTTGATTTGAATAAATCTAGTCAAGGGATTGAAAACGAGATATTGGAAAACAACTGTTTGACCAAAGAAGACGCTATTAGAGCCATATACATGTTGAAAGCAAAGATGGCTGGAGAGAGAATTCAACCAGCTGAAAGAAAATACAATAAAGATGTAAAACTATCAAATATCAAACTCATTGAAGAAGCAACGGGTAAGAAAATAGAGTTATCTCCTAATGAGACAATTTTAAAGAAAAGCAAAAAGAGATTAGAAATTTACGAAAGAGAAGATGACCATGAAAGAAATTAAATACGATTTGCAACCTAGATTATACACTGGAGTCATTACGGATATTTCTGATATGGCTGTGGTCATAGAGATGAATGGAAGATTAGGAAGACTCAGTCTTTCAAGAAGAATGATCATATCGGATGATGAAATAAAATTGGGAGATGAAGTTTCCTTTATGTTGAGTTACCCAGAAGTTATACAAAAAAGAAGTGGGGGGAATATGATATGAAACTAACAGCAGTAAAGAACCTTAAATCAGAAATATATGTCCCTATAACGCCTGAAATAGTATGGACACCAGTCACAAAACCATTAAACGAAATGAAAGTGGCTTTAGTAACAGGTGCTGGAGTGCATTTAAAAACTGATAAAAGATTCAATTTAGCAGGGGATACAAGTTACAGGGTCATACCAAGAGAGGCTACGGGAAAGGATTTAATGGTAAGCCATGGAGGATATGACAATGCAGATGTCAATAAAGACATAAACTGCATGTTCCCAATAGACAGACTTAAAGAATTGGCGCAAGAGGGCTTCATTAAAGAAGTTGCTGAATTGCATTTCGGGACAATGGGCGGCGGAGGCGACATTGAAGCTTTTACAAATGTCACTGGACCAGAAATTGCGGAAAAATTAAAAGAGATAAAAGTCGACGCAGTTGTACTCACAGCAGGGTGAGGCACTTGCCATCGCTCTGCCGTGATTTTGCAGAGAACAATCGAAAAAATAGGCATACCTACAATACTAATTGCAGCATTGCCACCAGTAGCTAAACAAAATGGTGCGCCAAGAGTAGCTGCACCTAGAGTTCCGATGGGCGCAAATGTTGGAGAACCAAACAATGTGGATATGCAAATGGGAATTTTGAAAGACACGCTGAAAGCTTTAGTAGAAATAACTACTCCAGCGACGATAGTGCCATTAGATTATGAATACATCGCAAAAGTTTAAGAAAGGACGATAATATGGAGCTGAAAAGAAATATATTCACAGTTGATTCTCATACAGCAGGTGAACCCACAAGAGTTGTAGTAGGTGGATTTCCGCCTATATTAGGAGAAGATATGGCACAAAAGAGAAAGTATTTAAGCAATAATCTAGATGATTTGAGAAAGTTTTTGATGAGAGAGCCGAGAGGACATGAAAACATGTTTGGCTCGATAATAACTGAACCTGTGCACAAAGAAGCCTCCATTGGCGTAATATTTATGGACAATGGCGGATACTTAAACATGTGTGGCCATGGGACAATTGGCACATCAAAAGTTGCTTTAGAAATGGGCCTTATTAAAAAAGAATCACCGATAACAAGTTTTAAGATAGACACTCCCGCGGGACTTGTCGATGTAAATGCGAAAGTAAATGGAGATAAGGTAGAAGAGATTAGTTTCTTAAATGTGGCATCATTTGTATATGCTACTGATATAGAAGTTGATTTAGACGAATATTTAAGTTTTAATGTAGATATATGCTTTGGTGGAAATTTCTTCGCAATGGTGCCTGCAAATGTATTCGGGCTTGAAATAAATAAAGAGAACACATACAAATTCAGGGATTTAGGAATTAAAATCAGAGAATACATCAACAAAAACTTTAAAGTGGTTCATCCACTTTTGCCTAACATTAACACAGTGGATTTAGTAGAATTTTATGATCCTTTAAAAGATGGCCAGAATGGTTATAAAAACATAGTGGTGTTCGGCGAAGATCAATTCGACAGATCGCCATGTGGAACTGGCACATCTGCAAAACTCGCATTGATGTACCATAAAAAAGAAATTGACATAAATGACAGCATTTTATCCATTAGTGTTTTAGGAAGCCAACTACGAGGAAGAGTAATAAAAGAAGGTGAAGTGGGAGACTTCAAAGGCATAATTCCTGAAATAACAGGGAGGGCATTTATAACTGCATACAATAATCTCATCTTGGAAGATGAGGACATATTTGAACATGGAATAGAATTTTAAAAGGCTAGGGAAATCCCTAGCCTAATTTCTTTTTACAAATTTTCCTTCTTTCATTATCATTTTCATGTTGTCAGAATTTAAGTTTTTGATGTCGTCTAATGGATTTTCATCCAATACTAATATATCAGCAAATTTATTTGCTTCTAGAGTTCCTGTTATCTCATCAATTCTGAGCATTTCTGCGCCATTTTTTGTAGCAGCAACTATTACTTCCATTTCACTAAACCCAGCATTTTTCAGGGCGTACATTTCAGTTATCGCATATTTTCCATATGGTGTTAGACTAGAGCAAAATGAGTCAGATCCCACAGTTATCCTAATTCCCTTTTCTTTCGCATTTCTTAGATTGTCAATAATGCGGTTTAGTTCTTTTTCTGCGGTTGTGTTTCCTGGATAGTTATCCAGTATCTTTCTATATGGAGGCTCATAAACAGTAAACCATTCATAGAAGAATTGAAGTGTTGGGCAAAATGTTATGTCTTTTTCCTTCATTATCTGTAAGCACTCTTCGTTTAATTCTTGACCATGTATGATCACATCCACGCCGGCTTTTACAGAAAACAATGCTCCCTCATATCCTTCAGCATGAGACCATACTGGTATTTCAACCATTTTGCACTCATCAACTACTGCTTGGATTTCTTCCATTGTGTAGTGTGTATATGCTTTAGCATCGTATCTCCAAATACCCCCGCCCGTAGACCAGATTTTTATGGCATCAGGATTTTCTCTAAGTCTTTTTCTAACTGCTTTTCTCAATTCCCATGGCCCGTCGACTCTTTCTGCCCAAGGATGGGAAATATTGTTGTATTCCAAAGGCAATTTATGGCTATCTCCATGTCCTGCAGTTCTGCAAAAGCCAAGGCCTGTTGCTACAACCCTAGGCCCTTCAATTATCCCCTGTTCTATCATATTTCTAATATGTATTCCGAAACGAGATATTTCGCCTACTGAAGTCAATCCATGCAATAGGGCTTCTCTAGCCTGACTTACTGCGACTACAGCCTTTTGCTCAACTGGCTCCAATACCCACTCGCTGTCGTTATCTGAGAGATTTCCACTAAAGTGAAGATGAGTATCGATAAGTCCCGGCATGATCACTTTGCCATCTATGTCAATTACCTCATAGTCATCAGCAAATTCTACCATTTTGCCAGCATAGCTTATTTTTTTACCATCAACTAGCACCAGAGAATTGTCTACGGGATTTTTCCCGCTACCATCTATCAACAAACCACCTTTAAAAGCAAATTTTCCCATACATTTACCTCCATTTATTATATAGTCACACATTTATAGTATATTAAATAGCTTATACTTTCAATAAACAAAAAAGAAAAGCCAGTGGCTTTTCTTATAGGGTATATCTCTTCAATTCATTTTTCAAGAATGAAACTACTTCCTCGAGTTCTTTGATGTTTTCAGTCAAACTTACAATTTCTGAGGAGAAATTGGTAACATTTGCGCTCATTTCTTCTGATGTAGCACTATTTTCTTGTGTTATTGCAGCGAGGTTGTTGATGTTTTCAAAAACTTTGTCGATTTTTTTCGTTTCAGATAAGAGTTTTTCTGATATATCAGAAATCATATCTTTGACATCATTTATCATATTTGAAGCCAATCTACTGTCTTTAACTACATCTGCCACAGTCTGAGTGCCTGTCTCCAATTGTATAAACTGGTCATTAATCTGCCCAACCATGCTGTTGACACTTTTTGTGAATTCGTTTAAGCTTGAGTTTATTATATTTACAGCACCTTTTGAATTTTCTGCTAATTTCCTGATCTCTTCTGCGACAACACTAAAACCTCTGCCCATTTCTCCTGCTCTCGCAGCTTCAATGGACGCATTTAAAGCCAAGAGATTTGTTTGTTCAGCTATGCTTTCAACTGTGTTTACAATTTCAATAGTGCTTTTGATATTTTTACTCAATTCTTGACCTTGCTTGTTTACATTTGAAAAATTATTTTTTACCAATTCAAGATTAGTAGAAACTTTCTCAAGGTTGTCAAAAGAAGTTTCTATTTGATCCACAGCTTTACCTAGGCTTTCTTTGCCCTCCAATTGCATTTTGCTTATTTTATCTATCATTTCTATATTGTCGGATAAAATGCTTACGGAGTTTTCAGCTTCATTTGCTTGATGTACTGCACCGTCAGCAACTTCTTGAACTGCTTTTGAAATTGAGTCGGAAACATCTCCCAAGTTCTCCGCAACTTTTGAAAATTTGCCAATGAATGAATACAAGTCATCCATTCCACCTTTAAAATACGTTATTTCTTCTCTCAACCTGTTTTTTGATTCGTTTACTGATTGGAACAACATTTCATTGTAGTCATTAGTGTGCACAATTAAATCTTCATCCAATTGAATTTCGCCAAGTTTTTTAATTTCATCAGGCAAATCTAAAGATGGCTTGATGATTGTTCTAGACACAAGCAAAGTGGATAAAAATACAATTAGTGGTGCACTTATTAAAAGAATGTAGTCAGAAAAACCATTCAATATCGCAATGAGTGCGAATGTCAATATAGTCGGATAAATGGCAATTTTAACAGGCGCATATTTTATGAATGCCAGTGACAATATTTTTGACAGTTTATAGGTTCTATGTTTTTTATCTCCTTTTTCAAAATGAAGCTTTACCCTTACTACATGTACTCCTTCGCTATCTACATCTTTTTCTAGTATCTCGGATTCAATTTTCTCGTTAAAAAATTCTCCAGTGCCCTCTATAAGACCTAGAAAATAGTCAATTAAACCTCTTTTGGACTTATAAGTAATTATCAAGGTATTGTCATCAACATCTTCAGGAATTAACCTTGGAGGTTTTGCACCTGGAATCATTTTAGTAAGTTGAGTGTGTACTTTGTCCATCAATGCTAGGAAATTCTTGGCTGAATTTTTTTCAAAATAAGAAGGAAACCAATTATAGAAAGAGTTAATGTTGTTTTGACCTAAAACTCTCCACATTTCATTTGAACTCATGTTGTTTTCTTTTGCAAATGCGCTCATAAGACTAAGTATTTTTTGGTCATCGATCTCTTCCAGAGGAGTGATTAATTTATCTGGATTCCAGCCATTTTTTCTCATCACTTCATTTCTTTTTTCTTTGCCCATTATTTTTTCTATAGTGTTAAACCATATATTTACTACAGTACCTTTCATATTCACCATCCTCTTAGTGTTTGTATATTGTTCCTTATTTACCAATATCGGCTAATTTATAAATTGTTTAATGACAAGTTAAAAATTACCATTATTACAAATTGTTTACAAATTCTAAAAGGGGTTGAAATAGAACAAAAATTGTGATAAATTAAACAATTAAGATAAAGCCATAAGATTAAAATAATATTAGCATACAAATTAATAAAAATTAGATTCATAAGAAGTTCGATTAGGGAGTTTTTATATAGGTAAAGGAGGCGCTAAACTAAGCTATGAGAAAAATAAAAATAATATCCATAGTTCTAGTAAATTTATTAATTGTGATCCTTTTAACATCTTGCATAAATTCAAATGATGAAGAAAATATACCAGATGAAGATAAAGAGGTAATAGAGAGTTTTTTAAATTCATATTTTGAACAATTTAATTATTCTGAAGAAGATTGGGAAAATTTAATTGAAAAATTAGATGCAGAAATGATTAGATTAGGTAAAGATGAAATAGATCTAGAAATGTTAAATAATTTAGATGATGATTCTTGGATGAAAACATGGGAAGAAACTTTAACAGTAGAAGAAATTGATAGATTAATTAAGAACAGATTATTACCAAATTTATATTTGAAAGAATATAAAGAAGTCCAATACAGTATTGAAGAACTTAAAAAAACCAATGATTCAGATTCATATTCAGCCAAGATAAAATTTACAAATGTAGATAATAAAAATGATGAAAAGGAAATATATATCTTATTAGATATGGTAGATACTGAGCAAGGGCGACGTATAAAATATGTTGATTTGGAAGAATTTAAAAACTTGTTTGATAAAAAGTAACAAATAAGATATAACAATAGTAACTAAAAGTACAATAAAAGTACAATATATGTATGCTCTGATAAAAATGGATGATATTGCAAAGAGGACAAAAATCTCTATAAAATGAAAATGTGCAATACCAATAAAAATTAAAGAAAATTAAAGAAGTTAGAGAGATCATTTATCGTAGCTTGTATAACAAAATACTTATTTGTTCTCCGTTTGACTTAATTATATCATAGGGATATTAATAGCTAAAATAATAGGCTCTTTGTCAATTGTTGGGGTAGGATCAATTTTGATCCTGCTCCAATACTATATTTAAGAACATTTTTACATATAGGTACTAGTATATTGGTTTTTAAGCGCACTTAAATAAACCTAGCTAAAATATAGGTTTTCCACATATATTATTTACTTGTAAATTTGACCCCTCTAGTTTGTACAATGAATAATTCTATTTCGGAATCTCTTAAAATTCCTTATCCCAAAAGATATTCTCTTTAATACCTTAATTTTATTGTTAAATCCTTCAGTTGGTCCATTAGTATAACCATATCTAAAAGCATTCTTTATCTCATTTATC
>NZ_JCANTN010000024.1:0-29407 GCF_059568515.1 Soehngenia saccharolytica DSM 12858
TTGAAAATAGTAGGTTCTGTTAAAGTTATGCTTTTTTTATCTTTTCTTTTGTTTCCTTTAAAAAACATCCCTTGACATATTACCAGATTGCTTTTAATTGTAAAAAGGCATAAACCATATGTATAAACATAAGGTTTATGCCTGAAAAATCAGTAACACACCTACTAACATAAATGTATAATATATTGTTACAAAAATCAACTACAAAATTATTTTTTGTGTTTTTCAGACAATAACTGTCCGCCTGTTGCTATGTTGTCCATGCTGTTTTCCCTTATCAAAACTGAAAATGCTTCTACTGGGATGCCTAATACTTCATGTGATACATCAGTTAATCGCTTTGCCAATTCCATCTTTTGCTCCCTTGTCATTTGCCCGCCATCGAACTGTATAAATGGCATAAACTCACCTTCTTTCAAAAAAATTCAATTAATTATGAAAAAGCCTTTAGCAAAAGTTTAATCATTATAAAAAATATTGAAATAGTAACAAATATTCCTAGTATTCCATATCCTGAAACTTTAAGTGCTTCTATAAATAAATCGTTCATATCATCAACTCCTAACTTAACAATGCTAGAATAAGTCCGCCTGCTATAACTGAACCAATTTGACCAGCGACATTGGCACCTACTGCATGCATCAATAAAAAGTTCGATGGATCTTCTTTTTGTCCCATCTTATGGATTACCCTAGCAGACATTGGAAAAGCTGATATTCCAGCTGCCCCGATCATAGGGTTGATTTTTTTCTTCAAGAAAATATTCATTATTTTTGCAAATATGACTCCCCCGGCAGTGTCAAATACAAATGCAATTAGTCCCATAGCAATAATCATGAGAGTCTGTGGTTTTAAAAATTGCTCAGCTACCATTGTAGAGCCAATAGTTATCCCTAAAAATATAGTGACCAAATTAGCTAATTCATTCTGAGCGGATTTCGAAAGACTATCCATTACACCACATTCCCTAATTAGATTTCCAAACATTAAAAAGCCTATTAGCGAAACGCTTGATGGTGCAATAATTCCTGAAATAAAAGTTACAATAATTGGAAATAATATTCTTACAGTTTTTGATACCCCCTGAGGTTTATACTCCATTTTTATTCTTCGCTCTTCTTTAGTCGTAAGTGCTTTTATGACAGGTGGTTGGATGATTGGCACTAAAGCCATATACGAATAAGCGGCCACCGAAATTGGCCCTAATAGATTTTTAGCAAATCGTGTCGCGACAAATATGGATGTTGGACCATCTGCTGCTCCAATTATTCCAATTGATGCTGCCTCTTTTAAGTCAAATCCAAAGAACGTCGCTAGACACATAGTAAAAAATATACCAAACTGTGCTGCTCCCCCAAAAAATAACATAATTGGATTTTGAAGTAAAGGCGTGAAATCGATCATAGCTCCTACTGCAATAAAAATGAATAGGGGAAATAATTCGGTTGCTATTCCTGCATCGAATAAAATACTCAATGCTCCTCTTTGCAATATTCCGCCACTTATCTGATCTATTGCCGAAGAAAATGGTATGTTTACAAGCAATGCTCCAAATCCTAATGGCAATAATAAAGTTGGCTCGTATTTTTTGTGGATTGCATAGAAAATAAGAGTTCCGGATATTATGTACATGATTACGTGTTTTGGTGTTATTGACGTCAATCCCAGAAGTAATTGTTCCATTTGGTGTCCCCCTTGTTTAATTAAATTTACCTATTTTAATTTAACACAAAGCATTCATTATATAAAGTAAATTTAAGCAAACATTTGCAAAAATTTTTTTCTCTCGATTTCAGGAACAAGACTACCTCCTGTTGCCCACATCATATAATACGGAGATTTTCCACTGTACAAATCCTTTGTAAATGATATGCCATTAAATCCTGCTAATGATGATGGTTCAATAAATATATTCTCTGAATTATATAACCCTCGTAAGTAATAAAATAATTTCTCATCACTTACAGTAAAACATCCATGTATCATTTTCTCCATAAATTTACCAACAAAGCCAGATGGTCTGCCTACTGCAAGTCCATCTGCACAAGTCTTGTTGTCTAATCCAATATCCAGCACAGAAATCTCATTGTGCTTTTTTGTTGCCAACCCCAATAACATACTCGGAGAATGTGTTGGCTCTGCAAAATAACAATGAACTAAATCATTATAAGCTAGCTTTAGCCCATACAATACACCACCAGGGCCTCCTCCTACCCCGCAAGGTAAAAAAACGACAAGTGGATGCGTTTCATTAGGCTCAATCCCCATTTCTTCTAATTGTTCTTTCACATTCAATCCACCAACTGCATATCCTAAGAACAAATCCTTTGAATTTTCATCGTCTATAAAGAAACTGTTGGGGTCTTTTCCCGATTCCATTCTTCCCATTTCAACAGCTTTTGAATAATCATCTTCATATTCAATTACCTTTACGCCATTTGCTCTTAGCATATCTTTCTTCCATTGTTTAGCATCTATTGACATATGTACTATTACATTAAATCCCAATCTAGAACTTATCATTCCAATGCTTAAACCTAAGTTTCCAGTACTTCCTACTTGAATAGTAAATTGGTTAAAAAAGTCTTTAAATCTTTCTTCTAAGAGAATAGAATAATCATTCTCTATATTTAGAATTCCTTGTTGTACTGCTATATTCTCTGCTATTTTTAAAATCTCATACACTCCTCCTCTGCCCTTTATCGATCCTGCGATCGGCAGTAAATCATCTCGTTTTAAAAGAATTTTCCCTTGTATTTTTTCCCCTGTTTCATTTTCATACCATATTTTATAATCGTCAATCTCGTCTATCTTAGATTCAATAATCCCGCTGTCAAGGTTGAATGCTTTTTTTATAAAAGGCTCAAATCTCTTGAATCTTTCTTTTGCGCCGATCACATCTTCTTTTTTGATTTCCAAATGAGGATATACTTTCTCAAAAGGTTCATAGTCAGGATTTACCCACAATACCTCATTCATCGCTCTAAGGTTTTCTATTAAGTCCATATTGCACCTCCGTTTTATCCTCTAAAATTATCTAAATATCTTTTGACAGACCTATTCATCTCTTTAGCAAAATCAGAATCATATTTTCTTTTATGCAACGCGTTGATGGATTCGGCTTCGTCTTTTGATAAATTTTCTTTCTCATTTCTTGTTTGTATCATTTCCATTAGTTTGTCTTTCCCTAATCTGTTGTATTTATTCTCAAATACCATGTACTCTTTCTCAAATCTATGAGGCTTTTTTCTATCAATTTGCTTTTTTGTTGGGTACCCATAAATCAACATGCTTATTGGCAAAGTATACTGTGGCAATTTTAATAGTTTGGTTACTTCTTCGTAATTTTCCAATATGTCCCCTATATAACAAGAGCCAATTCCAAAAGACTGTGCTGCTAAAACAGTGTTTTGTGCAGCTATTACTGCATCTTGAACAGCAAGCAATAAATCTCCTTCTTGCGGATTTCTTGCATCTATGCCATTGTATTTATATATGTCGTACCATTTTTGATAATCTGCAACAAATACTAAAACCATTGGTGCTTTTGCAATGAACATCTGATTGTCGCATAGTTTTGAAAGTCTTTCCTTTATTTCATAATCTGTTACATCTACAATAGAGTAGAACATCATATTGCCAGCAGTTGGTGCTTCAAAAGCTGCATTTATAATCTCGGATTTTATATCATCTGAAATTAGTTTGTCCTCAAATAACCTTACAGATTTTCTTTCCTTTATTAATTTTATTACTTCGTTCAAAATATCACCCCTAGCATCATATATATCAATTATATAATACTAGGATATCATATACATCAATTATTTATCTTAAGTACACTAAAGCTTCATTATCTATATGTAAGAATAAATTATCTTTTAAATTTATAGCTTCAAAAGTCTTTTTGTCAACTTTTAAAGATATGGAATCCCCTTGCATGTAAGATACATTTTTTACTAATAAATCAAAGCTATTTATAGATTCTATAATATCTAATACTGCTACTTCTACAACTATTTCTCCATTTGAAACCGAACTATTGTTTAATGCTAATAAATTGTCTTTTAGAGCAATAAATGTAAATTCATTGTTTAATAGAGCATCAATCTTATATGAAATTCCCCATCTAGTTGCTTTTATAGTGTTGTTTGTCAGATATTGAATTTCGGAAATATTGTGGTAGCCCAATAATTTTGATACTTTATAATATTTAGGCTCATTGAATATCTCTTTAGTATTCTCATTAATTATTGATTTTCCTTCATCTATGAAAATCATATAATCACAAAACTTGTAGACCTCTTCTCTATTGTGAGTTACCAGCACAACCTCTTTGTTGTATGTCTTCAACAATTCAAATAATTCTACTTCTAAACTTTCCTTCAAGTGAGAATCTAGTGCAGAAAATGGTTCGTCTAATATTAAAATATCTGGATTCTTGATTATTGCTCTCGCTAAAGCCACTCTTTGCTGTTGGCCTCCAGAAAGTTGCTTTGGGTATTTCCTTTCTAATCCCTCTAATTTGAATAGCTTGATCATCTCTTCCAATTTAGGTCTTGTATCTTCTTTTTTCCCATTTAAAGATATTGTTATATTATCCTCTACAGTTAGATGTGGAAACAATGCATAATTTTGAAATAGATAGCCGATATTTCTCTTTTGAGGTTTGATGTTTATATTTTTCTCAGAATCAAACAAAATTTTGTCATTAAGAACAATTCTCCCCTCATCAGGATCAATTATTCCTGCAATGCACTTTAATGTCATGCTTTTCCCACTTCCAGATGCTCCAAAAATACCTAGGTGCAGTCCTTGGTTTTTAAAACTAATGTCAAGAGAAAACCCTTTTACTTTTTTTCTTATATCTACTTCTAAACCCATATTTACTTGTCCTTTACTATTTGTTTTCTTGCGAAATAATTCATCAACAGCATTACTATAAATGATATTGCTAAGACAACCACAACATAATATGTTGCTTGCTTCATATTTCCTGCAGACACCTCTGAATATATTGCAAGGGGCAATGTGCGAGTTTTGTTTTCAATATTGCCTGCAATCATTGCAGTAGCCCCAAATTCTCCTAATGCCCTTGCAAAAGACAGAATGGCACCGCCCAAAATTCCCGGTGATGCCAAAGGTAAAAAAATCTTGAAAAATATCTTCTTTTCTGACATTCCAAGAGTTCTAGCTGCCATTATTAAGCTTTCATCAACTTGTTCAAATGCACCTCTTGCTGTCCTATACATTAGTGGAAAAGCTATGACTATAGCAGCTATTACAGTTGCTTTCCATGAAAATACGATTCTAATTCCCATAAATTCAAGTAAAAATCTACCAATAGGCCTTTTTAATCCAAATATCAAGAGCAATAAAAATCCTACTACTGTGGGAGGAAGTACCAAGGGTATTGTAAATACAGTATCTAAGATCGCCTTAATTCTTTCGCTCTTTATGTCCAAGACCAACTTAGCCGCAAAGATGCCAAATATAAATGTAAAAAATGTAGCAACTGTAGCTGTCTTTAAAGATATCAATATCGGTGAAATCTCCATTCTGTTTCTCCTATTTTATTGGTGTGAAACCATATTCACTAAAAATTTCATATGCTTTTTCCGAGTTTAAAAACTCGACAAATTTCTTTGCACTTTCTATGTTCTCTGAGCTTTTAACAATGCCAACAGGATATATAACTTTGCTGACCATGTTTTCGTCTGCTTCTAAAACTATCTCTACCTCGTCTGCAGAATATGCATCAGTAGAATATACTATTCCAACATCAGCGCTTCTTTCCTTAACCCAATTCAATACTTCCGAAACATTTGTCCCTAAGCTTAACTTCTCTTGTACTTTATCCCATAGATTTAAGTTTGTGAGTAATTCCTTCGCATATTGTCCTGCTGGGACACTAGCTGGATCTCCTATCGCTATTTTATTTGCCTTAAGTAAATCCTCAAAATTTACTATCGATATGTCGCTATCTTTTGGAATTATAACTACAATTTTATTTTCCAACAACTCTTTTATTGAGTCTTTTAGAATGTATCCTTCTTCATTTAATTCATCCATCTGTTTTGTGGCTGCCGATACAAACACATCTATTGGAGAACCTTCTTTTATCTGTTGTTGAAGTTTCCCAGAACTGTCATAAGTAGCTTCAACGATTATATTCTGGTTCTCTTTTTCAAATTCAGGAATTAGTTTTTCATCAAATACATTTTTCAAGCTCGCTGCTGCTGCAATTGTGATTTTTGCATCTTGCTTTTCCTCTGATGAGCAACCTGATAAGACAAATAAAGAAATGCTAATAAGTAAAAAAACTGAGATAAATTTTTTCATTCCTTCCCTCCTAGTGAAATTATTTATAACTAACTAAACCTAACTAAACATAATTAAACCCATTATAACATCATTAGAGATTTTATTAAAGTATTTGTATTACCTATAATCTATGTTAAAATAATTAAAAGGTTGGTGAATGAGATGATTGAAGATGTATTGTACACACCAGAAGAAATTGCTAATAAGTTGAAGTTGACTAAAGGAACAGTCTATGAAATGATAAAAAGAGGAGATATCAATGCTCATAAGATAGGTAGATATCTTAGAATAAGTCAAACTCAATTTGACAATTATCTACAAAAAACTAGTGGATATGATAATATATTTGAAGCCTATATAGAAAAGACAGATGATTCTACTTTTGCCAAAATCAACGACTTGAAAATTGCTGTAGAAACTAATCTAACCGACAAAGTAAAGATATCCATAAAGCCAGAAAATATAATCTTAAGCAAAGGCAATTTTTTATCAAGCGCAAGGAATGTTCACAAGGGTATTGTGAACGATATAAAAAGTGATAACAACAATATATTGGTGACTGTTGACATTGGCATTCCGCTAAAATCTTTGATTACAAAAAAATCTTTAGATGTTTTAAATCTCTCAATAGGTGATGAGGTTTACACTATGTTTAAAGCAATGTCAGTCTATGTATACAAATAGGCTCTATTCGTAGAGCCCATACACATATTTTACATCTTGTACAAGGAGTATTCCTTTTTCGTCTAAACCATTCTTTATTGAATCAACTATTTTTTTTGTCATCTCTGTTTTGCTGATTATCATCACTATCTCTTTTTCAGGTTCTATCTCTATGGAAAAAACTCTACTAGTTTCTTTTTCACCTGCACCTCTTGCATTTATTATTGTAGCTCCAGTCGCACCTCCAAGCTTAGCCATATTTATAACATCTTCTGCCTTACCCTTTTCTACTATCGCTGTAATAACTTGATACATAAAATCTCCTCCACTTTGAATTTCTTCAATTTCCAGTGATGTTTTCTCTTTTATGTCAACCATCTCCAAAATTGGTTTCACAAATGCTATGCCATGGTTTGGCTTATCGAAATTGTATTCTTTTACTAAGAATTGTAGCATATCCGAGGTATACTTCTCAGGAACTAACATACACAATATTTCTTTTCTAATATCTGATATCCCTAAAAAAGCTAATATCTTAGCATCTACACTGCCTTTTCCAATCATTATGTATGTTCCTTTAACTCCATAATTCTTTAAATGCTTAGCTATTTTTGATCCCATGCCATAATTAGTGACTACACAAGCTAGGTTATAATTTTTAGAATCCATTAGTTTCACTCCTTACACACCATCATTTATGTGAATATACTGTCTCTATCAACTTATTATTTATATAATCATATCCTGCTACTTTATGCGGGATTAAACAGTTAGAGCAGTCCTTAACTCCTCTGTTTATTATGTAATTTCCTCCGCATTCATCTAATAAGTACAAAGGACAATAGCAAAACATGCAATTGAACTCATCAGCATTATCTACTTTATGGCATGGGAAGTACTCACATGCTTTATTTGAATAAAATCTAAATGAATTTTCCATTTTTACCCCCAAATTATAATTTATTAAGTTCTTTAAATATATTCACAACAGCAATATTTTCGTAATGACTTTTTATGGCTATTCTTATATGATCTTTGCCAAGGCTTTTAAAGCTCGAGCAAGTCCTTATTAAAACTCCTCTATCTAAGAAGAAATGCAATGCATAGTCTTCATCTTTATTTAAAAGTTTTATCAAAATGAAGTTTGCATCTGTATCATATACAACTATGTTCGAAAGTTTTCTTAATTCTTTCAAAAGAAATTCTCTTTCGTTTTTTATGTATGTTTTACTATCTACAATGTATTTTTCGTCTGTAAACAAGTACTTGGCTATCGATTCCGCCATCCCATTTACACTCCAAGGCATCATAATAGAATTGATTTTTTCAACTAATTCTATAGAGCTACATCCGTATCCTAATCTCAAGCCGGGTAAAGCAAAAAATTTAGTGGCTGCTCTTATTATACAAATATTATCAAAATTATTCTGTTTAAATAATTCTATGCTGTCATAGTCTACAGGGCAAAACTCAAAAAATGCTTCATCAAGCAACAGAGTTGCACTGTTTTTTCTAACTATATCGTAGATAGAGATTACAATATTTTGATCTATTCTAAGTCCTGTTGGATTGTTGGGATTTCCTAAAATAAGCAAATCATTTGGCTGTATTATGCTAGCTATAGTTTCTACATTGATTTTAAAATTATTATCAAAATTTAATCTGATTATCTCTTTATTGTGAATTCTTGCTCTTTTTTCGTATTCAGAAAACGAAGGTATAAAAACAACAACTCTATTCGCTATCATTGTAAAGCTGTCAATTATTTCAACTGCACCATTTCCTACAATCACATTTTCCATATCGCAATCTAAGTAAGATGCCACATCCTTTTTTAATTTCCTGTATTTAATATCAGGATATTTATTCAGTTTTCCTACACTATCATTTATTTCATCCACTATGTGCGAAGGAATGCCTAAAGGGTTTATATTACTGCTAAAGTCGATTAATTTTCCCTTTGAAAATCCTTGAAATGTTTCAATATCAGCACCATGTTCCATTTTATCACCTACATTGACAATTTAAGAAAATAATACAGTATAAGATGTAGCCCTAAAGTCATGTATAAAATGTCTATTGTTGATAGGATGTCCTCTTTGGAAATTGCCCTATCATTATCGCCAATTGTTGGTTTCACAACAAGCTCCCCATTGTAAAAATTGCTACCGCCTAATTGAATTCCCAATAAGCCAGCTACAGCACCTTCAGGATATGCACAATTTGGGCTTTTGTGATTTTTTCTATCCCTAATCATTACTTTAATGCCTCTTTTTACATCATATTTGCCAATTGAACTTATACACATTAATATGCCAGAAAGCCTAGCTGGTATAAAATTAAATACATCATCTGTTTTAGCAGGAAAAAATCCCAAATCTCTGTATTTTTCATTCTTATACCCGAGCATAGAATCCATTGTATTGACAAACTTGTAAACCATTCCCAAAGGAGCCCCAAAAAGCATGATGTAAAAAAGCGGAGCCACAACTCCATCAGAAGTATTTTCTGCAACTGTCTCAACAGTAGCTCTTAAGATCTCATGCTCATTTAAATTTTGAGTATCTCTTCCAACTATAAACGACAGTCTGTATCTTGCTTCTTCTAAGCTCCTATTCAGTGCTTCGTATATTTTTTTCGCCTCATCGCTTAGGCATCTGCCAGCTATAGCACTATAAATCAAATAAATATTGATTAGTCTATAAATTAATGGAAAATTGCTAGTAATCTTGAGAAAGTAATACGGTATGAAAAAACCTATCAATAAATTGAAAACTACTACAACAAATCCGGAAATTTTTAGTCCATTTGAACTGCTTACTTTTCTCCTTATTAGCTTTTCTTCAGAGTTTATCAATTTCCCCATGAGCCTTACAGGGTGCAAAGAATATGGCGGATCTCCAATTAAATAATCCAGTATGACAGCAATAAGTATATCAAGCATTTCTAATCCCCAAAATTTTATAAATATAGTCCAAATCAATATTGTCTCTTAATATCTGAGCCAATCTGTCTATCTCTAAATCTATTTCCTCGGCATCTTGTTTCATTACATTGCACTTCTTATCATATTCTATCAAGCTATCCTCATCTTCAAGTTCGAGATGAGTATATGGCACGACTCCAATCACCGGTATATTAACCAGTTCTTCAATCATTTTAAGTCCAGGTTTTAAAAGATCAATATCTCCCCTGAATTTATTTATCAATATGCCTTTAATTCTCTTTCTTTGAAATTCATCTAGAAGCATTACAGTGCCATATATGGATGCAAAAACTCCGCCTTTATCTATATCCGCTACAAGTATAACTGGAGAATTGGTCATTTCAGCAAGACCCATATTTACAAAATCATCCTCGTTTAAATTTATTTCAGCCGGTGAGCCAGCCCCTTCAATAACAACTAAGTCGTTATCATTTTCTATCTCTTTAAAAACCTCTAACACCATTTTACGCAAGTCTTTCTTATGCTTAAAGTACTCAGTTGCTTCTAAATCTACTACATCTTCTCCTTTTATTACAACTCTTGAGCCGCTATCTGAGTTGGGAATAAGCAATATAGGGTTCATTTTTGGATTTGGATTAACCCTAGCAGCAATCGCTTGAAGATTTTGCGCAGTGCTTATTTTTAAACCATCTTTTGTAATAGTATATTTGTTTGACATATTTTGTGACTTAAATGGATATACTTTGTATCCATCTTGTTTAAATATTCTCAATAAACCTGTACATATTATGCTTTTCCCACTGAAGAAGCAGTTCCCTGTATCATTATGCTCGTCACTTTAACACCTGCTTTGTAAAAATTTATTTTTTGTAATTTTTTAACACCAATAAATACCCTTATATATTCATTATATATCTGCAGAATAAAATATGCCACAGTTTTACCAACGGAACTAAAACTATCACTATCGAAAATTCAAATATCATTATATTGTCAATGGGAGTCGATGTGAAATCTAAGACTATTGCCAATTCTGTAATTAGAGGCTTTATAAATTGCTTCTTTTAGTGTAGTAAAAAATACCTCCAAAATAATACAAATGTACTTATCCGATAGTTTAAAACTTAAAATTAATCAAATAAGTACAGTAAATCCATGCTACATTATGAAGATGTTATAAACACTTAATTTTTTATGGTGCAATAAACTTTCTCTCCTATTTCGTATATATCACTATTTAGAGTGTCCACTTGTAATGTTCCATATTTAGAATTTATGAAATAAGTAATGTAAACTCCTTTAAATTGTTTATCATAAATCTGACCCTCAAAGTCTCCTCTTTGTCTATCTATGCTTATGTTCTCAGGCCTTATCATGCGTTTTTCTCCATTCATCTCAATTATGTTTATCCTACCGATAAAATCTGCAACAAATAATGTCTTAGGGTTTTTATACACTTCCTCTGGCTTTCCAATCTGTTCAATTCTACCTTCATTCATTATGACCACTCTGTCAGAAATACTCAACGCTTCCTCTTGATCATGAGTTACAAATATCATTGTAATCCCAAATTTATGCTGGATTTGCTTTATCTCTTCTCTCATTTTTACTCTTAACTTAGCATCTAAATTGGAAAAGGGTTCATCCAGAAGTAGAACTTTAGGGTTTAATATCAATGCTCTAGCTAACGCAACCCTTTGCATTTGCCCACCACTTAGTTTATTGATATCAGAATAAGCATGTTCTTTTAATCCGATTGTGTCTAACATTTCTTCCGCCATTTTCCTAGCTTCTGATTTTTTTATTTTTTTAAATTTTAGACCATAACTTACATTGTCTATTACATTCATATTCGGAAACAATGCATAGTTTTGGAATACAGTTGCAGTTGGCCTTAAATTTGCAGCTACATTTGTTATATCTTTCCCATCTATTATGATATTTCCACCATCAGGCTTTAAAAATCCACCTATCATTTTTAAAGTTGTAGTTTTACCACATCCACTTGCTCCTAGAATTGTTACAAATTCTCCCTTTTCTATGCCCAGTGTGAAGTTTTCCACTACTAATTTATCTTTGTAACTCTTTTTTAAATTATTAATCTCTATAAACATCGGCTTCACCTCTTCTGAACTTGCCTTTTAATAATGTTGACATTGACAGATTCACGAATATTGTTGTCAAAATTATCATGTTTGCTAAAATACATCCCACTCCCAGATTGCCTTCTTTTATTGCAGAAAAAAGTTGAACTGTAGCAACATCTTTCCCCGGAGAAACTAGAAATATCAAAGCGCCAATTGTAACCATAGTAGAAGAAAAAATATTTATAAAGCTCGTGATAAAAGCTGATGTTAAGAGTGGCAATACTATATCTTTGAGCAAATGAAAATTACTCGCCCCACAATCTTTTGCCGCATTTTCAATCTCTGGATTTATCTTACTCAATGCTTGAGCCCCCGCTTTTGAACTTATTGGAATTTGTTTAAATATGCAGTTTAATATGACTATTGCACTAGTTCCTATCAATAATAGCGGTGGATTTTTAAAAGCTAAAATATATGCAATTCCAAACAATGTTCCGGGCATCATATATGGCAATGTAGCCACAAAATCTATAAAATTTTTCCCCGGTATCTTATTTCGATTAATGCCGTATGCTAGCAATATTCCTATAACACTTCCAGCAATACCACTTACAAAAGAATACTGTATGCTTCTTTTAAAGCTGCTCAGTTTTGCAGAATCTATTTTATCGAAATACTTCAATGTAAAACTTACATTTCCACCGTTAAATGATATAAAACTACCTGAAAATATAGTCAAATATTTCACTACGACAACCAGCATAAAAAAATATGTGACTAACTTAATTACATATTTAATTCCATTAGGTAAATTTAAATAGTCTTCCTCTTCCTGCTCTAATAGATTTGTAGCTTGATACGAAAATACCTGATCCTTTGCCATTTGTTTTCTATATATAAGGAAAAATACCAGAGATGGAACTAGCAAATAAATACTCATTGCAGAAGCTAATGGTATATTGCTCACACCAGTAATATTTAAATATGCTTCAGTGGCAAGTACATTAAATCCTCCTCCTATTACTATCGGTGTACCAAAATCGGATAGGCTAGTCACGAAGCTAATGAAAAATGCAGATAACATACCGTGCTTCGACATTGGAAGTATTATTGATCTCAAAAGGCTTAATTCATCACTCCCTAAATCTCTAGATGCGTGAATTATATTTTTATCGATAGATTCCATAGCCATTATTGTGAATAATGTTGCTCTAGGTATATGTGCAAGAGTCTCCATGATGACAATTCCCATAAATCCGTAAGGATTTATATTTAAGCCCAATAATTTATGTGTTATAAGCCCTCTTTTGCCAAACAATATTATAAATGAGAGTGAATCCACGTATGGAGGTGAAATCATACTTACTAAGAGAATGACCATAATAAATTTCTTAAGATGCCCCTTTGTGAGAGTTACATAGATAGCTATTATTGTAGATATAACAACTGCTATTGTTGCAGAAGAAAAAGCAACAATAAAACTATTATATAGCAGTTTTGTACTTTTAAAAGTAAGGTCTGAATAAGCATCTAAAGTAAATTTTCCATCAACATAAATGCTATTAAATACTACCGCTATTATAGGCCATAAAATAAACAAAAAAATTAAAGCGTAAATGATTATAAATATCAAATTTTCTTTTATTTTAGAAAGAAGGGTATCTGAATTAGATACCCTCGCTAAACTTTTGTTCATAATATCCCTCGCCTATTTTGCTATTTTCTCATTCCAAATACCAAGAATATTATCTCTATCTTCTCCCGCTTTAAACATGTCCACGTCAAGCAATTTGTTTAAATCAACATCTTTTAAAACTTCAGGAATCTCAATATCTTCTCTTACTGGGATTCGTGGGCAGAATTTTGCTATTGTTTCTTGCCCTGATTTTGAAAGAACCCAATCTACAAATTCTTTTGCAGCATCCATATTTTCGGCCCCTTTAAATATTGCTACGGGTGCAACAGTCCATGGAATGCCATCTTCTGGAAAGACATTTGTTACATTTAGTCCTTCTCCTTGAGCTATTTGCTCACCATCTAATGGTGAAATAGCTATTGCGACTTCTCCTGCTAAAACTTTTTGTGGTGGTTCTCCGCCTCTTTGTGGATAATATGGTATATTTTTATCTAGCTCTTCTAAATATTCCCAAGCTTTTTCTTCTCCCCATTCTTGAATCAAAGATGATATTATGCAATAACTTGTTCCAGAAATATTTGGGTTTGGCATTAAAATTTCATCTTTGTATATAGGATTTGTCAAATCAGTCCATTTTGTAGGCATTGGAAGATTTTTTTCTTCTATTACATCATTGTTAACTACAAAACCAGTTGTAACTATTGACATTCCAGTCCAATATCCGTCTTTATCTTTGTATTTATCGCTAATATTTTTCGCTTCTTCCGATACATAGCTTTCAAGTAAGTCTTCTTTAGCTGCAGCCATGAACCCATCAGCTCCACCACCAAACCAAACATCTGCAACGGGAGTTCCCTTTTGTGCTAGCGCTCTTGACAAAACCTCTCCTGATGATATGTCTAAAAACTCCACTTCTATACCGGTATCATTTTGAAATTGTTTGAAGATGTCTTCCTTGTTTCCTATCGCCGCTACGATTTTTAAAGTTTTTTTCTGATTCGCATTGTCAATACTGCTGCTATTAGTACCATTGCTACAAGAAGCTAAACTTAAAAGCATTAATGATGCAACAAGCATTGATATAAATTTTTTCAATTCCAATTCCCCCTTTTATTCTTTAACCCTAGATATATTAGCATAGAGAAAGTTATAATAAAACTTATATTGATTTTTTCTATGATTGAAAGGTTTTATATTGATTTATTCAATTCATTGTTTGTGTCAAATTATGATATATTTCTACTAGTACAAATTTGGAGGTTATATAATGCTTATAGACTTGCATATACACGAGATGAAATACTCCAATGACAGTCATATTTCTTTAGATGATATACTGACGAAAGCCAAAGAAATGGGGCTTGACGGAGTCTGCATCACAAACCACGACAACAATTTCATAAGAAATGAAGTTAATTTCTATAAAGAAAAATATGGAATTACTGTGATTGCTGGAGCAGAAATACTAACAAGGCAAGGCGATGTATTAGTTTTTGTAGATGAGCCATTGCATATTGAAGATTCTAAAATAGATGCAGATGAATTATTGGATTATGTAAATTATAAAAATGGTGTTGGAATAAGCGCTCATCCATTCAGAAATAACAATAGAGGTTTGGGTAGCTTCATAAGGAATATATCAAATAAACTTTCAGCAATAGAATCTTTCAACGGAAGTACTCTTAGTTATCATAACCTATATGGTTTTGCCATGGCAAAAGAGTTGAACATCCCTTCGACAGGCGGAAGCGATGCCCATGTGTTAGATAATGTGGGAAAGTTTGCGACATATTTTAAAGATAAAATACGAGATGAGATTGATTTTATAGACGCTATAAAATCAAGAGAATTTTTCCCTGCAGTTTATATGGGTAATCATTACGAAATAGTAAATTATCTCTAGTTTCCAAAAAAATCTAGCAATAATCTCCTATCAATGCTAAAATGTATTTGACTATGATTGGAGGTTTTATTTTGGAGAAAATCAATGTGGCTCATTTAGTTAAGTCTGAAGATTTAAATCATCATGGTACGCTATTTGCGGGAAGAATGGCTGAATGGTTTGTAGAAGCTTGCTTCATTTGTGCAGCAAAAATCACTAAACGGCCTGAAAATGTAGTTTGCGTTAATATCCATGGACTTACCTTTAATAAGCCAGGCAATAAAGGTGATGTGGTTTATATTCAAACCTATGTATCAAAAATTGGAAGATCTAGCATAACAGTGTATGGAAAAATAACGATAAACGATTCAGATACACTTGTTTCTGATGGTTTTATAACTTTTGTCTTCGTCGATGAAAACGGAAAATCTACACCACATAATATTGTAATGGATGATACCGACGATAAAGAAGAATTAAATGTAAGAGAAAGAGCTAAGCTCTTGAACAAATAAGCACTGCCAACCGGCAGTGTTTATTATATAGTGATTGAAACCTCTTCCCCTTCTTTAGATGTTACTTCTAATAATTTCAAACCTTTATAATGTTTCAAATCTCTTATACTTTTTGATAGAATCTTAAAATCTATGCAATCTAAAACTTCTCGTTGCTCATCTGACATGTGCAGAGAAGTTTTTTTCATTATATAAGGCGTGATATCAAGCCCTAAAATAAGTAGTTTAAAAGGAATTGGCAAGATTATTTTGTTTCCATTTGAATCTTTGATGCGAATTTTCAATTTAAAGCACCTTCTTATTCATCTACTCAACTACTATTTCCACAATGTCCCCATTATCACTTTTTACATCAACAATAGTCCCTTCTAAGCCATTTGAGACTGCGTTTAGAATTTCTTCCAGGTCAATTTCTTCTAATCCTTCAACGCCCTCAATTTTAGGTATTTTCTTTATAGCTTTTCCAAGCGAGTTAATGAACTTAACTGGTATATTTATGTTAACATTATCGCCCTCTCCAGATTTTACTTTAATTTTCAGTTTTTTGTCCTCTTGATTTGTTTGCGAGTAATCTTCTTCTCCCATTCTAAGTGCTTCAATTAGTACTGTAGCTTTCTCTGCGTCAATCTTGCCTTCTTCTACCATCCTCAAGACTCTTAGAATTTCTTCGTTCATAATAAACATCTCCTTAATTATTTTTTATTAATTTTATAGCTTCTTCTGAGCTTATCTCCCCATTTTCAAGTTTGTCGATAATCTCTTTTGCATCGATGGTTTTTTCTTTAGATGGAGTATAGCCTAATGCTGATACCAAATCTTCAATTTTCGCTCTTACAGTCGGGTATGAGATTTTTAACTCTTTTTCGACATCTTTTATATTTCCTCTGCATTTAATAAATATTTCTGCAAAATTTAATTGTTCTTTGCTTAGATAAGAAAACTTTGACAATTCAAAATCGTTTTCTATCACTGTATTACAATTTTTACAAGTCAATTTAGATACTGTTAGTTTAGAATTGCAAACTGGGCATTTAGTTAATATTTGATATCCCAAAAGCATCACTTCCTTTAATTAAAGGATATCATAAATTCAATATAAGTCAACAGATAAATTAATTTTTTTAATCATTAAATTAAATATATTAATTTTAAAATATATATTTATTAATATATTTAATTTTTATTTAATTTTATATGTAATATTTACTGTAGACAATAGTTGAATTGTGAGAATTTTTTTATTATAATAATAGTGAAGATAGTAATATCTAATATAATTATGATAGGAGTTGTTTTTATGAAAGGTTTCGCTATGAAAAAAATCGGCGAAGTAGGTTGGATTGAAAAAGACAAACCAGTATGTGGACCTCTAGATGCTATCGTAAGGCCAATCGCCCTAGCTCCTTGTACTTCAGATATACACACTGTTTATGAAGGAGCATTAGGCGAAAGAGAAAATTTGATTTTAGGACATGAAGCTGTAGGCGAAATAGTTGAAGTCGGAGAGCTTGTGAAAGATTTCAAAGTTGGCGATAAAGTTTTAGTGCCTGCAATAACACCTGACTGGAGTTCTTTAGAGGCTCAGAGAGGATATGCTATGCATTCTGGCGGTATGCTTGGAGGATGGAAGTTTTCAAACATTAAAGACGGCGTGTTTGCAGAGTATTTCCATGTAAATGATGCAGATGCCAACCTAGCATTATTGCCTGAAGGAATGGATCCAGCAGTCGGCGCAATGTTGAGCGATATGGTGCCAACAGGACTACATGGTGCTGAACTTGCTGAAATTGGGTTTGGAGAAGATGTACTCGTAGTTGGTATTGGGCCTGTAGGATTAATGGCTGTTGCTGGATCAGCATTAAAAGGTGCTGCTAGAATACTAGCAGTTGGCACAAGACCAAATTGCGTAAAAGTAGCAAAAGAATATGGTGCCACAGATATAATCAGCTACAAAGATGGCCCAATAGAAGATCAAGTTATGAAACTTACAAATGGCAAAGGAGTCGACAAAGTAATACTTGCAGGCGGAGGAGTCGAAACCTTCAAGACTGCCGTAAGGGTTGTTAAACCCGGCGGAATAGTAGCAAACATAAACTACCTCGGCAGTGGAGATTATATCGAAATTCCAAGACTTGACTGGGGTGTTGGAATGGGTCATATAAAAATTGTTGGAGGCCTTATGCCCGCTGGTAGAATGAGAATTGAAAGACTAGCTAACCTTGTGATGACAAAAAGACTTGATCCATCAAAATTGATAACTCATAGATTTGAAGGATTTGAAAATCTAGATAAAGCATTTGATTTAATGTATAAAAAGCCTAAAGACTTAATTAAACCAGTTGTTCTTATAAAATAAAAGAATAGAGAGCACTCTCTATTCTTTTATTTCGTCTTTGTATTTACCTTTTTTCCTTTGCTTTACGCATTCATTTAAAAGATACTCTATTTGCCCATTTATAGATCTAAAATCATCTTCAGCCCACGATGCAATCTCATCATACAGTTTCTTTGATATGCGAAGTGGTATTTGTTTCTTTCTATCTTCATCCACGCTAATACAAACTCCCACTATTTACTATTGGCTGAGCATCTTTATTCCCACACAATACTACTAATAAATTTGATACCATTTGAGCTTTTCTCTCCTCATCTAATTCTACTACGCCATTTTCATTTAATCTCTGAAGAGCCATTTCTACCATGCCAACAGCTCCATCAACTATCATCTTCCTTGCATCGATTATAGCACTTGCTTGTTGCCTTTGAAGCATTACTGCCGCTATTTCCGGAGCATATGCTAGATAAGTTATGCGAGCTTCAAGTATTTCAATTCCTGCATCTTCAACTCTGCTTTGGATTTCTTGACGAATTCTTTCCGCAACTATTGCGGTTGAACCTCTCAAGCTTCCTTCATCTGGCTCTCCATCACCAGTTGTGTCAATCCCTTTGGCTATGTCATATGGATATATCTTAACTATATTTCTAACTGCGCTATCGCATTGTAGGGATAAATATTCTTTATAGTTATCTACATTGAATACTGCTTTTGCAGTATCTACGACTCTCCACATCACAGCTACACCAATCTCTACAGGGTTTCCCAATGCATCGTTAACCTTTTGTTTGCTATTGTTTAAAGTCATAACTTTTAGAGAGAGCTTTTTACTTGTCCCCAAAGGATAAGTCTTTCCATCAATTGTTATATTAGCCTTCCCCTTATTGCCTGCATCCACATCTCCGCTTTGTCCTAGCTTAGTTTGTGCTGCGGGGTTTATTGATGTTGAAAATGGATTTACAAAGAAAAATCCAGCTTCTTTTATTGTACCAGTGTATTTCCCAAATAAAGTCAAAACCAGTGCTTCTTGAGGTTTTATAACCTTTAGCCCAGCATATAGAATGCATCCTGCTATAAAACCTATGGCCCCCAAAATTATTAGAGTTACTCCTAATACAGTGCTTTTCCCTACAGTATTTCCACCATAAATCATGGCTAATATTGATAAAATCTGTAATGCAATAATTGAAAATAAAGCCACCATTCCGTTCTTTGGTTTTAGAATTTTTTCTTCCATAAAAAGATACATCTCCTTATTTATATTATTTTGATATCACAATTATATCACTTCATATAAATAAGTCAACATATTTTTCTATATTTTTCTAGAAATATCCATTTCTATTCTTCCATCTTTAATTTCAATTATTCTATCTGCTTTTTCAGCGACCCTTTTGTCATGAGTTATTATTATAAAAGTTGTCTTGTATCTTTGATTTATATCTCTCAACAAATCATATACAATCTCAGTTGTACTCGAGTCTAAGTTTCCTGTGGGTTCATCGCCGAGTACAATCTTTGGTTCATTTATTAAAGCTCTCGCTATTGCAGTTCTTTGCTGTTGTCCACCTGAAATATCTGTAGCCTTATTATTTTTTACTTTGCTAATCCCAACTATTTCCATCAATTCTTCAGCTCTTGATATTGCTTCTTTAGTTATATTCTTGTTTTTAATTCTATAGGGAATAAGAATATTCTCCATAACAGTAAATTCAGGTAATAAATAGTGAAATTGAAATATAAATCCTATAAATTCATTCCTTAAAACTGCTAATTCATTTTTATTCATATTTAATATGTTGATTCCATTGATCTCTACATCGCCACTCGTAGCTCTATCAAGTGTCCCCATTATGTTCATCAATGTTGACTTTCCACTCCCAGATTCACCAATTATTGAATTAAATGTGCTTTCTTCAAAATCCAAGTTGATGTCAAAGAGCACTTGTGTTTTTATCTTATCTCCATATACCTTATTGATATCCATTAACTTCAATATTTTAGCCATTCTTTATCACCTCTATAGGATTGAGTTTAGATGTGTTTCTAGCAGGAATAAGTGCAGCAATCATAGATGCGACTATAGCAATTAATGCTGACATGCCAATAAAATTATAATCTAGATAAAAAGGAACTAGGGAAGTTCCATCAGGACTTTTTACAAATATCGAGAAAATATAAGTTAGCAATACCCCAAATATGCTGCCTAATATGGCTCCAACAGTTCCCAATATCAGCCCTTGAAATAGAAAAATAAAACTAGCTTGATTGTCCTTTATGCCCATAGCTTTTAGTATGCCTAATTGTTTGGATTTCTGAACTACAGAAATGGCCAAAACTGATGATATGCCAAGCAAAACTGCTAATAAAACAAAAACTTGAATCATAATGCTCGACGCAGACTGACCAGAGAGACCAGAAAGCAATTCCTCATTTTCTTCTTTCCAATTTACAACATCTACTGAAGAATTATTCAAATTGTTCTTAATTTCTTCTGCTATGGTATCTGCTTTAAACACATCGCTAACTTGCATTTCTATAGATGTAAGTTGGTTGTCGTTTACAAATATAGCTCTTGCTCCTTCTATTGGCATGACAATCCAAGTCTTATTTAAATTTGAAACTTTTAAGTCAAATATGCCTGATATTTTTAATCTCTGGTTTACTCCTTCAGGAGTAAGTATTTCTATCTCATCTCCTATTTTTAAGTTGTTATCTGTTGCAAGAGTCGCTCCAATTAAGGTTTCATTTTGTAATTGTGGAATATTTCCTTCTATTAGTTTATCGCTAAATTCGTAAATCATATTAGCATCTTCAAATTCCAATCCTCTTAATAGAATAGGATAGGTGTCTCCATTTATATTAATAAAAGCTGAATTGTCATATGATTCTGAAACCGCTGTTAAATTGTCATTTGTTTTTAGAGTATCCAATAAAGCTCTATCTTCTAAAAAATACTTATCCTTTCCTGCTGGCACTATGGTAATTTGTGAAGCATTTCCTATTGTTTTATCAACTAGAGATATTTGCAATCCGTCAATTAGAGAACCAATAAAAATCTGAACTGCTACTCCTATTATTATTCCTATTAAGATTAACGTTGTCTGTCCCCTATTTGATCTCAAAAACCTATAAGCAATGCTAAAGGCTAATCTCATAGATTTTCCCCCTTACTGAATTTAAGGATTTCGTTAAAATTGGATAGTAGATAATCTCCACCAATTCTTTTATATACTTGAGGATCTGAAACAAATGCGTACCCTCCTAATATGATTTCCCCACTGTAATTATCTTTTTGCCTTAATCTGTCTATTGCTCTTTTAGCCTCAATTAAGTTGTAATAGTTAGTTACACTCATTGATATATATTTAGGCTTTAAATGTTCTACAGCTAGGGACAGCGTATCCTCAGGTGTATTAGCTCCTATATGGGTTGTATTAAATCCAGCAATTGTAAAAAAATCCGCCGCCATCCTAGCGCCTATCTCATGCTCTTCAAATTTTGGACATAACACTATTATATTTTCTTCATGTTTAATCCTAAAGTTTTCTCGTTCTTTCAAAACAAAGCTGTAAGAATTCTCTACAATTGTCTTTATGATCCCACTTCTTACATGCTCCCTCCATATTAGTTCCTTAGGGTCATTTTCAAACTCATAAATTACGCTATTTAACGATGGCGCAAGTATGTTTTCATAAAGTTCGATTACGCTTATTTCTTTTAATAATCCCATCGCAAATTTGAATGATTCTTCTTTATCCTCTTTCTTCAGCAATTCAACAAATTTGTCATAATAATTATTCAAAATCTTCATCTCCCCGTATAATATTTTTAATGTTTAATAGAACTATCTATCAAAGATACCAATCCATCTGGAAATGGAGAAAAAATCCTTTGGTTTAAAAGATAGTCTATGTTGTACTTTATAACATAGCTTTTTAGAACATTCGCAATTGTAGTCTTTTCAATTTGGTTGTTTCTATATTTCTCAATCAAGTCCAAAAGGAATTCTCTTTCATTTTTGCTTATGTCTTTTGAAAAATAACCAAATATGTGTAAATATGAATTAATGTAATTCTTTTTAGAAGGCAATTTAGAAAAAAGTTTTATTAGCTCTTCAAAGTACTCATTAAACAGCTCATATAATGGTTTCTTGTTTTGATTTGCAACAATTTGTCCCAACTTATTTTTTTGAGTTTGGTCATAAGCAAAATAAAGATATTTATTGTTCGAATGAAAGTCAATTAGAGCTTTCATAGAATTTTCTTTTTTAATGTTCTTATAATCATATAATACAAATAGTTTAGTAAAAAAATGTTCACGAATTTCTAAATTTAAAAGTCTCCCTTCTTCTTCTGTTGGCAAATAGTAATATTTATCTAATATTTCTTTAGCAAAAATTCCTTTTGTCTTTTCAACAACTGCTGAATTTGATATGCCAGAATAAACTTTAACATCTTTAATCCCACATGATGGTGATCTCCCTTTTAATATAATTCCATCGATGTCCTTAATTTCTTTTGAAATTTTTTCAGCATAAGCTTTCATTTCATTTGTGAAGTCAATCTTAGTAGATGGCTGAATTAATCGATACTCATCATCATTTTTTACTATTCTTAAACTATCTCTTGGAATAGTTAATCCAATTTCAACTTCAGGGCATATAGGTATAAAATCTATATACTCTTTCATCATTTCCAACAATTCAAAATTGACAATATCCCCATTGTATCGGCACTTTGCAAATCCTAAACAACTGCTTATCAATATTTTTGGTTTCATCTATTTCCTCCGTAATATTTAAACAACTCAATTGCCTTTTGTCTTTGAATATTGTGATCTATCAAAGGTTTTGGATATATTTTCTCTATATCTATGTTAAACTCGCTTTTGATTTTATCTTTGTATTTATATGGTTGATGAATATAAGGGTAAGGCAAATCAGCCAATTCTTTCACATATTTCTTTATGAGAATACCTTCTTTATCATATCTAATACTTTGAGATATGGGATTGAAAATCCGAAAATACGGGACAGCATCAAAGCCTACTGATGCAACCCACTGCCAATTTCCAATGTTTGAAGAACTATCGTAATCTATGAGTTTATCCGAAAAATATTTTTCTCCAATACGCCAATCAGCTAGTAAATCTTTAACTAAAAATGAAGCAACTATCATTCTAAGCCTATTGTGAATATATCCCTCACTATTTAGCTGCCTCATAGCTGCATCAACTATAGGAAAACCAGTCCTTCCTTTTGTCCATGCATCTATATAGTTTTCATCATTTACCCAATTTAATTCCCTGTATTTATCATTTAATGGTTCTTCATTTTGATTTGGATAAAAATAAAAGACCATGTTAAAAAAATCTCTCCATGCTAATTCTCTTTTATAAACTTCTTTCCCTTGAGTTTCTTCGGCCTCATTGACTGATTTGTAAACTGTCCTGATGGAAAGTTGTCCAGTAGTCAAAAAATTTGATATGTGACTAGTAGAGTTTAAATATGGATAATCTCTAGTTTTATCATATTCCGATAGTCTTTCTTCAATAAAATCAGAAAGTATTCTTTTTGCACATTTTTCCCCTATAAAACCATCAAAATCTTCTTTTATATCCTTTAATATCTCTAAATATTTCCCTTTTGCATATGAATCCTTGTTTCTATGGTCTTTATAGTTAATCATTTTAATTTTACTAAAATCCAATATCAGCTCAGCGTTTTTTGTCCTATCTTTCCACTTTGAATAATAAGGAGTAAAAACTTTATAGTTCGTATTGTTGGTGGTCATAATCTCTTTTGCTTGATGTAGATGCTTATCCATGAAACCCAAGCATTTTATTGAAGCATCTCTAAACAATGCTATTACTTTTTGGTCTCTGCGATATCCATATCCAACCTCGTCACAGTTATAATAAACTCTACTAATATCTGGAAAATCATCTATTAATTTCTTAAAGGACTTTTCTAGGTCTCCATAAAGAAAAAACATATCTAAACCTAATTTTTGTAAACTATTGTAGAAATTATCTACTGATTTAAAAAAATAATTATGACTCTTTTGTCCAATTTTGAGCTGATTAGGGTCAATATAAAAAATGATCAACAAATTTTCATCATACTTTATAGAATCTTCTATCGCATTTATTAAAGCGGTATTATCTTCAATTCTTAAATCATTTCTTGTCCAAAGTAAATTTGTCATGTATTCACATCCGTTAATAAATTTCAGTATATATACCCAGAATTTATGTAAAAAAATACCTCAGGAAATAATAAATGGATCCTATGGAACAGACTGTTTTTATTGTCTTGTCCATTGAATCCATTTAATTCTATCTTACTGGGTTCTATATTCATAAATTGCAAATTCATTCTATTAAATTATTATACCAATTATTCATAAGTTTCTATTTTCTATTAATTGTTATCTGTTAACTTGCTTATGAAAATACTAAATTCATATAACAATATCATTGGTATAGAAAGGAGGATCTGGGAAATCACATCTGGAGGTGTTATTATGGCAGCTAATATAACTATAGCTAAATAAACATATTTTCTCACTTTATTGAGCATATTATATGTAACTATTTTCATTTTACTCAATATGAAAATCACAACTGGCATCTCAAATACAATTCCAAAAGATAGTAGTATACTGGTCAAAAATCCTATATAATTAGATATTGATATCATCGGCTCTATGCCCTCAATTTTCATATTACCAAAAAATCTTATGCTTAACGGCAATACTGACAGGTAAGAAAAAGTTACTCCAACAAAAAACATTATCATCCCAAATATAAGAGCAATAAAAATTTTCTTCTGCGAATTTCTTTCTAACCCCGGTTTAATAAATAGCCATGTCTCTAGGAATATGATAGGAGATGAAATTATTATACCCACCAATATTGCCAATCTCATGTACGTTGTTAATAGCTCTGCAGGTTTCAAATAAATAAATTCAAAGTACTTTTCTCCTATTGATATCAATTCTTGCATAATAGGTCTTATAAAGCTAAAGCTAGCCACAGAACTCAGTATAAAAAATACTAGAATAACAATTATCCTTTTTCGAAGTTCAGATAAATGTTCAACTAAAGAATAGCTATTTACATCTTTCATTCTCTTCCTCCACATCACTTAAATATTATAAAGAAATATAGGATAGAATTCTGATTCTATCCTATATTTTACTCTATGCTAAAGTTTCATTCAATAACTCTACAATTTTTCTAGTACAATCTGCAGCTACACCAGCACAGCGAGCTTTCCTCTCGTGGTCTGCATATGCATAACCGCTTACCTCCATAAATTTGCTAACTGATTCGTTGCATATTTCTGAATCAGAAACTGTAGTAGGTAAATTTAAATTTTCTGGTTGATACATAGGAAATTCTGCTTTCTTATACCAGCTTATTACTTCTCCTATGAGTTTTTTTGATGTATCTGCATCACAAACTGAGCCTATACAAGCTGCTGAAACTCCAAGACTACCACATAAAGAAGCAGTTTGATAACCCCCTGATGCATTTATGAACATTTCAGTAGGAATCTGGTTAAATGGATATCCTGTCTCATCTGCCAATGTGCCGAAGAACCCTTCAGCTACAGCAACACCTCATCCTCCCTTTTCGAAATATGCGTTGTATGCTCTTGCTTCAGCTACTGCAGGATCAATTTTCTTGTACTTAAATGGCCATTTTGGACTTTCGCTTGAAGTTTGAAGTTGGGCATTTTCATCACTGCATCCTGTGAGAAGACCACTCATAGAGCCAACAACTGCAACTCCAGCAACAGCTGTCCCCATTGTTTTTAAAAAATCTTTTCTCGTCATTGTTTTTTTCTCTGTCATATGTATCCCTCCTAAGTTCTAATTAAAATTTTATATGATATAACATATCTAGTAACCCTTAATTTTTGCTCTCTTCTTGGTCAGATTCTAAGTCTATGTCCTCAGTGATTTTGTTTGTTTGTCTTTTAAATTCATTTATTGCCTTTCCAATGGACTTGCCAACCTCAGGTAGTTTTGATGGGCCAAAAATAACAAGTGCAATTATTAAAATGAGTATTAGTTCCCACATTCCCAATCTTCCAAACATATAATCCCTCCTCAAATAATATTAATTATCCAATTATCATCCTAATCATAGTATACTATTAAGATTCATACTCGTCAATATATTGTCAATCGACAATTTTAGTAATCTCATTGATCAGCAATTTCCCATTTTCTAATTTGAATATGCTATCTCCAATATCTTTACCAAATTTTAAATCATGGGTAACTACGATTATAGTCATGCCTTCATTAGCTAAATTCTTAATTATACTCGATATTTTGCTCGAAGTTTCATTGTCTAAAGCTGAAGTAGGCTCATCAAAACACAGTACAGATGGATTTAGCATACAAGCTCTTGCAATAGCCACTCTTTGTTTTTGTCCCCCTGACAATTGATAAGGATACATATCCTTTTTGTCCTCTATTTCCAAAGACTTCAACAGTTCTATAGCTTTATTCAAAATGCTGTCTTTACTTGCTGCCTTTAAATGATTTGGCATAATTGTTAAATTTTCCATAACTGTTAAGTGTGGAAACAAATTATAATTTTGAAATACCAGACCTATCTTTGATCCGATTTTTCTATTTTCTTTCATCTCCAATATATTTTCTCCATCTATTAATACTCTGCCTTCGTCAAGCTGTTCAAGTCTATTAAGACATCTTAAGAGTGTAGTTTTACCCTCTCCAGATTTGCCTTGTATGCAAAAAACCTTTCCAGAAAGAACTTCAAATGATAATTTCTCAAAAACTTTAATTTCTCCAAAAGATTTGCTTATTTTTTCAACTACTAGTCCCATGGTATTCTCCTATCTATAATAATCAAATCGTCTCTCTATGCTTGATAAAAGATTTGTCATTATTGCAATGATTCCAAGATACACAAAGGCTACAAATATATATGGCACAAAAGTCGAATAAGTATTTGATACTGATTTTGCAGCCTTTAATATGTCCGTAGCACCAAGTATATAAACCAATGAAGTATCTTTGACAAGTGTGATTACTTCATTTCCCAATGACGGAATTATATTTTTAATTACTTGAGGTAAAATTATTTTGATAAAGGCATAGCTTTTTCCAAGCCCCAGAACTTTAGTTGCTTCATATTGCCCAATGTCAATTGAGTTTATACCTCCTCTGATTATTTCTGCAAAATAGGCTGTGTAATTCAATATAAAAGCAATATAGATAGCTTGAAATCTGCTAAATGCATATCCAACAACAGGAATATAATGAAATCCAAAGAAAATAAACATCAACTGCAACAATAGCGGAGTTCCCCTCATCACATATATGTAAACACTTGTCAGTTTACTAATATATTTGTTTTTTGATCCCCTTAGTAAAGCAACAAACGTAGATAATGGAAGAGAAACAATAAGCGTTACAGCAAAAACGCTCATTGTCACTTTTAACCCTTCTAAAGTCATCGGAATTAGCATCTCTAAAATTTTCATTGGATCATCTCCACCTTACATATAAAGCTATTTTGCAAACCATTTTTCATATATTTCATCATAGGTTCCATCATCCTTCATTTCATTTAAAGTCACATTTAACTTATTCAACAAATCCTCATCTTCTTTTCGAACTCCTACGCCATATTCTTCAATTCCTAAATTTTCTTCAAGTACTTTATACAATCCTTCTCCTTTGTTGTTCATATAATATCTTGCAAGCACCTCATCAACTATGATAGCATCGGTTCTTCCAGATTCAAGATCGTTAAACACTTCGTTAAAAGTAGAATATTCGATTATCTTACCGTCTTTCAAGCTTTCAATAAACCCATCCAAGCCCCGTGCAGCATCAAGTGAGCTTGATTCAGCTTGTGTCGCACAAGTTTTGCCTTCTAAGTCATCAATCTTGGTTATATCGGAATTGATTAATGTAACAATTATTTGCGAATTAGTGAGATAAGATTCGGTGAAATTCACCTTTTCTTTTCTTTCATCTGTAATCGTATATCCATTCCATATCATGTCAATATTGCCTGAATTGAGTTCTGCCTCTTTCATTGCCCAATCTATAGGTTGAAATTTTATATCCCACCCATTTCTCTTAGCCACCTCTTCTGCAAGGTCTACATCAAAACCCACTATTTCATTTTTCTCATTTCTAAAGCTCATCGGTGCAAATGTATCATCAAGTCCAATTACAAATGTATCTTCACTATTAGAGCTTACCTGCTGTGAACAAGCCGAAACCAAATTGACTAACAACACCAATCCTAAAACAACTGCGAACTTTTTCTTTTTTAACATTTAAATCTATCCCTTTACTTAAAATTAAATTAAAAACTCTCGTCCTCTAGTTTATCTAACTAGAGGACGAGAGTTAATCCCGTGGTCCCACCTCAATTTAATGGTATTTTTAAATACCATCCTCACTAGGTACAAAAATTCTATACCCGTGCACACTAACGGTTGCAATCCGAATACGGCTACTCTCAAATGATTTCACCAACTTGTTCAAAGACGTGTTCATCAATCTTTCACTATGTATTTCCACCAAACATACACTCTCTATAAGCTAATTATTGATTACTATTTCTCGTCATCACATTATCATATTAAATTATTAGATAGTATATTATCATGTCTAAGAAACGTATCTTTGACACTTGAAGAATAAAAAAATCGTTAAAGTCGTTGAAAAGGCTTTATTTTTTTGTCAAATTTTAAATATTTATATTGCACAATGTCTCACAATGTGTTATGATATCTATAAAATAACAGAGAGGTGAGATATGAGATTACAAGTTTCCAAAACTAAAAATGCTGCTTCTTTTTATGTTGTAAAATCTGTTTATTTAGATGGTAAACGTACAAATAAGGTAGTTGAAAAGTTAGGCACTTATGAAGAACTTAAAGAAAAACTTGGTGATAAGGATCCTTATGAATGGGCTGAAGAATATGTTAAAAATTTAAATCGCCTTGAAAAAGAGAA
>NZ_JCANTN010000025.1:0-27126 GCF_059568515.1 Soehngenia saccharolytica DSM 12858
TTATTTCCTTTTGGGTCATATTAAAAATCTCCTCTCTCATACTGACATTTTATCAGATTAAATTTAATATGACATTATCATAGAATATTTATAAATTGTTAATTTTCCTTGCAATAAAGTGATAATGATGATAAAATAATTTTTGTTAGATTACGAGGAGGTGAAACGATGGCAAATATAAAATCTGCTGAAAAGAGAATATTAGTCACTCAAAAAAAGACTGCATTAAATAGAGCTAGAAAATCAGAAATAAAAACTTACATTAAAAAATTCGAGTCTGCTTTACAAGCAAATCAAATTGATGAAGCTAGAGCATTACTAAAAACTATAGATAAAAAATTAAAGAGAGCAGCTCATAAAAATGTTATCCATATGAATCAAGCTTCTAGAAAAATAAGTCGACTTACAAAAAAATTAAATCAAGCAATGTAATAAAAACTTCGGAGAATCCGAAGTTCTTTATTTATAATTAGATTTTACAAGCTTTACAATTAAATTTTCCAGTTCGTATCTTTCATTTACAGCCTTGCTCTTAAGGGTTTTTTCAGTTTCAATAACAGCTTGAATGCACTTTGTCAATCTATCAATTGAATACCTATTGCTAATAGCTGATATCTTATTGTATTCATATGGTTTTATCCTCAGTTTAGCAGCAATATCTTCATCACTATAATTAGCTTTTCTATAGCTCTTATATGCTAGCTGCAATCTGAATTGTCTGTTTATCATATAAACTATCTTTATAACTGGTTCATCCATTAAATATATTTCCGAAAATATTTTTAATGAATTATCTACATTTTGTTCTCCAATTGACGTCAATAAGTCAAATATATTTTTATCTAGTAATTTTATCATAGATTTGTCGATGGTGTCTTTGTCAATTATCTCTTTGTTAGAATAGGAAACTATTTTAAGAATTTCATTTTCCAAATCATTGAGATTTAATTTTAAGTTTTTGCTTAGATATCCACTTTGTTGAATAAAATAGCTAATATTTTTCAGATCTATTTTTTTATTATATGCTTTTAGTTTTTCTTCGATCCACGACACTAAATCTTTCCCTTTTAATTTATCAAATAGTACAATTTCATCACTTTTAAAAGCTTTATATAATTTTGAATTAGCTTTGATTTTTTTATCGTTATCAATTAATATGAGCACTTGATGATTTCCTAAGTCACTTAATAAATCCAAACTGATCTCATTATTGTAATTTTCACTCAATATTTCAGGGCTATATACAACGGTTATTTTTCTCTGCGCTAAAAATGGTAAGGTTACTATGCTGTTTTTTAAATTTTCAATATTAGCGTCTTTTAAGTCTATTATAGATAGATTCATCCCTTCTGTTCCCTTTGGTATGTTTGCATCAATGAGTTCATTTAGCGCTTCATTCATTAAATAGACTTCTTCACCCGTAAATAAATATTTTTCTTTAAAGCTATTTTTTTTAATTGATAGCATAAATTCATTGTAATTCATTTAGTTTTTCCTCCATTTTTAGATAAGTTCTTACCTGTGCATTTGCAACATAGATAAAAATGATGAATGCTAAAATATCATTTCTTCTAATGTTTAAGTATTTTATTAAATCTTCTCGATAAAATGGCCCTCGATATGGCTTTATCATAAATCTGTCATTCTTTATTATAACACTTATAAGTCCCATCTCATCAGTTCTGTAGATACTACTATTTGCATTCATAAGTGTTTGTAGTGTTTGTGCTGAAGGATGCCCATACATATTATTTTTGCCAACAGAGATTATACTAACTTTTGGCGACAATTCATCTATTAGCTCAGGAAAAGAGGAAGTATTGCTTCCATGATGTGCTACTTTTAAAATGTCTATATCCAAATCTTCATTGTTCTCATGCATCAGTTTGTTTTCAACCTCTTTCTCTATATCACCAGTAAAAAGCAATTTAATGCCATTAGCATTTACTAAGCAAACTAGTGAATTGTTGTTTTCATTATCATATAATAAAGCATTATTTGTTGGCCACAAAATATCTATAGTTAATTTATCACGTAAATAAATATCATTATTAGCATTCAATTTATATACTGAAATATTATTTTGTGCAATAGCATGTAAAAATTCATCATCTGTTGGATATCTAGCTGATATTATTTTATCAACTGGCAAATTCTCAATTATTGATAAGCTTCCTTTATAATGATCATCGTGATAATGAGATATAATTAAAGCATCCAACTTACTCACTCCGGATTTTATAAGATAAGGCAGCGTTATATTTTCTCCAACATCATAATCCGAAAAAGCCGAACCTCCCGCATCTATCAAAATATTATTATCTCTATATCTAATCAATGCACTATCTCCTTGTCCTACATCAATAAAATCAATCACTATGTCATCAATGTCTTTGTATATGTCCATTGAATATACAATAATAAATATAATTGTAAAATAAAAAATAACTTTTATTATTTCTTTTTTTAAATTCGATACAATGCCTTTGTTATAAATGAGTACAAGAATCAAAAAATAAAGCATCATATCTAAAATTGAAGGTGTCTTGAAATTAAAATCCAAAACTGAAAATTTTAGAAACACATCAGTTAATATTTTTTGAAAGTTCATAGTAATATTCAAAAAATAAGTTAATTTGCTAAATATCAAAGACAGAAATCCAATTATCAAATTCAGACTTGCAACCGGAACAATGATTAAATTTGACAATATTGATATAAAATTGAAAGTGTTAAAATAGTAAATTTGTACTGGCAGAAGGCATAGATTAACAGCTAAAATAATTGACAGATTATCAATTATAAATCCTTTGAGGGGATAAAAATATTTTTTTATTCTATTTGAGAATACAACAATTGAGAAGCTAGCTGTGTATGATAATATAAACCCAATACTAAATATCCAAAACGGATTTAATAGTAAACTTATAATAGCAGCAATATACAATGAATTTAATGAATCATATGGTTTATGGAATAATGCCGCAAGTAGACTGAGTGAAAACATTATAATAGCTCTGACACAGGATGCTGGAAAACCAATTAAATAACCATATATAAGTATCAAAGTAATTGAAATAAAAACATTTATTTTTTTATTTACTCCAAGATGTGCTAGTGAGATAGATATAAACGAAGCTATTAGATTTATGTGTAAACCAGATACTGCTAACAAATGTAATAGCCCTATATCTTTATATGTATCATACTGTTCATCTTCAAGATAACTACTGTCTCCAAGTATTGTGCTAACCATTAGGTCGCGACTATCTTTTGACAAATTATCAAAATTTGATATTACGTAATTTTGAAATTTAGTTCTTAAATTATAGTAAGCTGAAATGGCTTCATCATATGTGTAAATTTTTGCACTATCTTGATAAATAGTATAGTGTATGTTTTCAGCCAAAAGATACTTTTTATAGTTGAACATATTTGGATTTGTATTCTCTTTCGCCTGTTTAATAATCCCCGTAAACTTAAGTTTTTGGCCTAGAACATAATTCTTATCTTTGTCAGTTGTGAGCAATATTTTTTCATTGCAAACATCACTATCAACCGAAACTAGCTTGATTTTCATTTTAGTTTTTTTCTCATCGGTTTTAATGCTATCAATAACACCTATATACTGATGATTGTCACTGTTATACCTATCTAAGCTGCTTATTAAGTTAATATTGCAAATAAAAAGCCCAATTAGTAATGATGCAAAAAATAAACTAAAAAAATATCTTAGATTGTCTTTAACAACATAAAGAACTAATAATCCTATAAAAATGATAAATACTGTAATCATTAAAGTTAATTCGAAAAAATATGAAAACAATATTCCACTTATAAGACCAATTATCAATAAGAAAGAAGGCCTTTTCATTATATTCTCCTCAATAATTATCAAATGTATAATATAATTATATCATAGAAGTATATTTATGGTATTATTAAACAAAGGAGATGAATATTATATGTCAAAGAGAATATATTGGGAAAATCCTTATTTAACTAATATAGATGCCTATGTAACCGAAAAGTACCTTAAGGATGGAAAGTGTTATCTGAAGCTAGACAAAACAATTTTTTATCCAGATTTATCAGGTGGCCAACCGAGAGACTATGGTTACATAAATGATATAGAAGTCGAGGATGTGTATGAAGATGGCTCTGACATAGTTCATGTTCTAAGCGGAAATGTAGATAAATTAGATGTAAAGTTATCAATTGATTTTGATAGAAGATTTGATCATATGCAGCAGCATACCTCTCAGCACATACTTTCGGCTGCTTTCTTTAACATATTTAATTGGCAAACAGAAAGCTTCCATATGGGAAATCAATATAGTACTATTGATCTGTCAACTAGAGACATAACCGAAAATGAAATTCAAAAAGCTGAAATCCTTGCAAATAAAATCATACAATCAAATTTTAAAGTATCCACATATATAGTTAACAAAGATAACTTGAAAGCTATTCCTATAAGGAAAAATATAACTATAAATGAAAATATAAGAATTGTCGAAATAGAAGGACTGGATTACTCAATATGTGCGGGTACCCATGTCTCTTCAACAGGAGAAATTGGGATAGTAAAAATAATAGGGTATGAAAAAATAAAATCTATCATAAGAATCAAGTTCATTTCAGGTCAAAGAGCTTTAAATCATTACTTAACTGTATATTCGACAATTGATACGATAAGAAAAAATCTCTCGACTAACGAAAATGATTTGGTAAATAAAGTAAGCGAAATATTAGAACAAAACAAGTCACTACAAAAAAAGAACGTCAACTTAAAAAATAAAATAGTTGAACTAAAAGCTTTTGAATTAATATCAAAATTACAAAGAATAAATAATTTTAAATTCATTATTGAATCTTTCGATGATGAAGACGCTATATACATTGATAATATCAGACACTATATAAGAAATAATCATGAAGATATCTTTCAGGTTTACACTTCAGAATCAAGTAACAGTGTGCTATTTACTATTTCTAAACCAAAATTATTTAGCATAGACATGAAAAATGTATTCTTAGAATTATCAAAAATGTATGAGATAAAAGGCGGCGGCAATAACGACATTATCCAGGGAAATATAAATTCTGAATTTAGAAATGATTTTATTAATAATGCGATATCAATTATAGTTAGCATGTTGACTAGAAAGGGATAAAATTATGCATTTGTAAATAAAAAAGCCACATAAGTGGCTTGAAATCAATGGCGGGAGTATGTGGGAATCGAACCCACCCAAGAGGCTCCTAACCCCTCGCGCTGGTTTTGAAGACCAGAGGGCACACCAGCACCCATCTACCCCCATCAACACAAATTCAATTATATAATATTTATAAGGAATTAGCAATACTATTTTCTTTAAAATAATAACCTACTCCCCATTTAGTCATTATATATTGAGAATCTTTGGGATTATCTTCAATCTTTTCCCTTATTCTTCTAATGTGTACATCAACAGTCCTCAAATCACCATAGTACGCATACCCCCAGACTCGCTCTAAGAGTTCTTCACGTGTGAATATCTTCCCAGGATTAGATGCCAAGACGTATATCAAATCGAATTCTTTACCAGTCAATGATATTTCTTGCCCAGATTTCGTTATTTTCCTGCCAATAGTATATATTTTTATGTCAGATATTTCTATGACATCATTGTTATATTCAAACTTTATGTCAGATGTTCTTCTGAGTATAGCTTTTATGCGAGCTTTCAATTCTAGAATGTTAAATGGCTTAACTAGATAATCATCAGCACCATATTCAAATGCCAAAATTTTTTTAATATCATCATCAATCCTAGAAATAAAGATAATTGGTATGTTGGAGAAACTGCGAACACTCTGGCATATAGTCAAGCCATTAGATTTCATAAGTTGAAGTTCAGTTACCAAAATATCATAGTGTTTCTTCTCTATTAATTCAACTATGTTCTCACAGTCAGAATAAACATCTATTTGAAAACTATCTTGTTCAAAGCTATATTTTAATGTTTTAGTGAAGCTTATATCAGGATCTAGCACTAAGATTCTCTCGCCCATTTTTACACCTCAATTTATTCTATTAAGTATCTTTTATCATCATCTCTCTTAGTTAACTTGATTTGATCAAAATGCTCAAGTAATGCTATAGCAAATTTTCTATTGGTCTTCAACAAGTCTCTATAAATTGGGACAGTTATAAATTCATTTTCCTTTAAATAATCCCGCAAAATTTCCTTTGCTGTTTCATATTTGCTGGAGCTTATTATATAATCATCTCCTAATTTTATTATATCACCTGTGTTAATCATATAGAAAACTAAGTTTTCTATTTTCTTTTTGTCATATTTATTCGCTAGAATGAGCATATCATCTATCTTTGTTAAATTAAAACCTTCTCTATCCAAAATATCGATGATACTATCTTTGATAATATTGTCCGAATCAGATAAACTAGGTTCAAAATCAGGGAGAGCTAGTAAGTCCTTAAATTGCTTTATTACTCTTTTATTTATTAAATACTCTATAATCATATCCCCTAACTTTTGCTTATTTTTACCTAAATACTTAGTCCTTATTTCTTCTTTTGGTATTCCATATCTCAATGGGTATTTTTTATGAAAATCTTCTAATTCTATTTTTATAGAATCTATCAAATCTTGTAATTTATTTACATGTACTGGAAATATTTCTTTGTTTATTTCAAAGTTAACAACTTTTCCCTCATCTTCTAATCTTTTAACTTCATTTACTATGTTCGTCTCTAATAGAGATAGCTCAACTGCTATATCTTTTGTACTGTAAAATATATTCTTCTCATTAATTAATATGTTTTCAATATGATCAAGAATTGTGCCTTCTTCTTTTAAAGCTAGTTCTTCTATTATATCTTCATCATATCTTTTCCTTTTACCAGGATTTGCTACTAGTATTTCTCCTCCTCCGACTGTAAACATAGGAGAATAAAATCTCAAAATAAATCTATCTTTTGCTTTTGCAACAGTCTTTTCTTCTAATCTGAGTTGTGCAAATGCTTCTTCTCCAGGCTCTAATATGTCTCTATCCAATAGAACGATTCTACACATTATTTCATCAGTGCCTAAATAGAGTTTCAATCTTGTTCTGTTTTCTATTGGTTTTTCTAAGTTTTTTAATAACTTCACTTTAACATCAAGCATCATAGTTTCTTTCATTGTATCTCTAGGAGCGATGCAGTCTCCTCGACTAATCTCGTCTTTTTTTACGTTAGCTAAATTTACAGCGACTCTTTGACCTGCATATGCTTCTTTTACATCTTTATCGTGCACTTGCAAGTTTCTTATCTTTGTAATAATTGATTTTGGGTATACTTCAACTTCATCTCCAACTTTAAGCACACCACTCAATAAGGTCCCTGTGACAACTGTTCCAAAACCTTGAATAGTAAATACTCTGTCAATAGGTAATCTCGGAAGATCATTAGTGTCTTTTGGCTCAATCAAATTAGACAATCTATTAATTTCTTCAATGACTTCATTTATCCCAATTCTTTTTGTACTAGAAACAGGAATTATCTTTGAATTTTCAAGAAATGTACCCTTTACACTCTCTTTTATCTCTTCTTTAACTAATTCTAACCAATCTTCGTCTACTAAGTCAGATTTAGTTATGACAACAAACCCATTTTTTACGCCAATTAAATCTAAAATTGCTAAATGCTCGATGGTTTGTGGCATAACACCTTCATCAGCAGCTACTACAAATAGTATTATGTCTATTCCAATTACACCTGCTAACATGTTCCTAATAAATTTTTCATGCCCAGGAACATCTATTATGCCAGCTCTCTGACCACTTGGCAAATCAAAGTAAGTAAATCCTAGTTCTATAGAAATTCCTCTTTCCTTTTCTTCCTTCAATCTATCTGTTTCTCTACCTGTTAGTGCTTTTATTAAAGTAGTCTTACCATGATCTATGTGCCCAGCTGTACCAATAATGATATGGTTCATTTTTTACTCCCCTTAAATATTTTCATAAGCATTTAGTATTGCTTTAATAACTATATTTTCTTCATCTTCTCTTATTGTTCTAAAATCAAATAATATCCTATTCTTAAATATTCTAGATATAATAGGTATTTCATAATTTCTCAAATTTCTCTCAAAATCTACTATATTTCCTTTGCGAAGTTCTATTGCTAAGCATTTTGTATTTAACTTTTCTAATGGCAAAGAACCACCACCAATTTCTGAAAAGTCATCTACTATATCAAAATTAATATCTTCAGAATTTATTTCTTGTTTTAAAATATTGATTACCCTTTTTACTTGTTCTTCTATTTTTTCTATGCTCTTTACCATCATATTCAATGTTGGAATATTAGATATGGCTTTAGTTTCGTCTAAATAATACCTAAACGTTGCCTCTAACGCAGATATAGTGAATTTATCAACTCTTAATGCTCTCGTCAATGGGTTCTTCTTCATCTTATCAATTAATTCTTTTTCCCCAACAATTATACCTGCTTGTGGTCCTCCCAATAATTTATCTCCACTGAATGTTACGATATCAGCTCCGTTTCTAATGCTGTCTGACACAGTTGGCTCATAACTTATTCCATATTTAGTCAAGTCTATCAATACTCCACTACCTAAGTCTTCAATTAGCAAAACTTTATCGCTTTTTAGTTCTTTCAGTTCAGAAATTGGCACATCACTTGTAAACCCGAGTATCTTATAATTTGAAGTGTGTACTTTCATGATGCATGCGGTTTCGTCATCTATTGCATTTAAATAATCTTCAAAGTGAGTCTTGTTGGTGGTGCCAACCTCTTTTAAAATTGCTCCACTCTGTTCCATAACCTCTGGGATTCTAAATGAGCCGCCTATTTCTATTAATTCTCCTCTTGAAACAATGACATTTTTATTTTTGGCTACTGTGCTCAATACCAGTAGTACTGCTGCAGCATTGTTGTTTACTACTATTGCTGCCTCTCCACCTGTTACTTGAGAGATAATCTTTTCTAAATGCGAATACCTTGAGCCTCTCTTGCCACTTTCTATATCAAATTCCAAATTAGAGTAGTTTGTGCTTATTTTCATTATGTTGTCAATTATCTCAGGATTAATTAGGGATCTGCCTAGATTAGTGTGAATAATTACCCCTGTCGCATTTATTACTCTTTTTAAACTAAATTTATTTTTCTCTATGCTAGTATTGATTATATTTAAAATCAATTCATTTAAACTACTAATTATCTTGTTTTCATCATTACTTTGTATTAGTGATCTGATTCTATCAATTTCTTCATTTATAGCTTCAAGAACGATTTTCCTTGGTATTGTTTTTAAAAGATCTGAAATTCTATCATCAGCTAGAATTTCATCCACTTTTGGAATCATTTGATAGTATTTTATATTACTCACTTAAACACTCCCTTCATTAAATCACATGTAATACATGGTCATCTTGTTCTTTCACTTCTCCTACAACTCTATAATCAATATTAAAACCTTTTAAATTATTTTCCAGCTTAATAAGATCTATTGCACTGACTGATATTAATAGTCCTCCAGATGTTTGAGGATCGTACATAATATCTTTTAAATATTGGTCAACCTCTTTTTCAAATATTACTTTTCCCCCAATATGCTTTTGATTATTATACGCTCCAGCTGGAATTATACCCATCTGAGCATATTCTCTAGCTTCTTCAATATAGTAAATGCTGTTACTATTAATAAAAATGCTGACTTTGCTAGCTTCTGCCATTTCAAGTGCATGACCTAACAATCCAAATCCAGTTACATCTGTTATGCTATTAATTCCAGCAATACCTTCACATGCATTTTTTGCATATTTGTTCAATTTAGTCATAACCTCAACACATTTCTTATAAGCACTTTCACTGGCTATTTCACCTTTTATTGCTGTATTAATTATGCCTACACCCAATGGTTTTGTCAGTACTAAATAATCTCCTACCTTTGCATTGCTGTTTGATTTTACTTTATCAGGGTGTACAAATCCTGTAACAGATAATCCATATTTAGGTTCATCATCCGAAACACTGTGTCCACCTATTAATAAGGCACCCGCTTCTTTTACTTTGTCGTATCCTCCTCTTAATATCTCTGAGAGAACTTTGGGGTCTAAACAATCTGGGAAACATACAATGTTCATTGCCAATGTAGGTTCTCCGCCCATTGCATAAACATCGCTTAAAGAATTAGTTGCGGCAATTTGTCCATAAATATATGGATCATCCACAACGGGTGTAAAGAAATCTAAAGTTTGAATTATTGCTAATTCATCATTCACTTTGTATACGGCCGCATCATCAGATGTATCTATGCCAACTAATAATCTTTCATCATAATTCTTAGGTAAATTGCTCAGAACCTGAGCTAATATATCGGGCCCGATTTTAGCCGCTCACCCAGAACTTTTGGTTAGTTTTGTCAATCTTTTGTCCATGGTTTCACCTCTTAATTTGTAGTTATAAGTTCTTTTATAGCATTAAATTTAGCATCACCTATGCCTGAAACATTTTTTATGTCTTCTATGGTGCTAAATTTTGTTTTTCTTCTATATTCAATTATTCTATCTGCTAAGACATCTCCTATACCTGGTAAGTCTATTAATTCTTGTTTTGTGCAAGTATTTATATTTATTTTATCTGATGACACAGTGTTACCGCTGATATCTGAAATGGCACTATTTTCTTCAACTAAATTCGAGTCTACATTTTCGCCAACTTTAGGTATGTATATTTTTTCTTCGTCAGAAATTTTCTTTGCTAAATTAATTCTATCAAAATCAGCATCTTTAGTAAGACCACCAGCTAGGTTTACTGCATCTATTACTCTACCCCCAGAATTTAATTTATATAACCCTGGTTGATAAACTTGCCCACTTATATGTACCATAATTTCTGTAGGCAATTCAGCATTTTCCTCTTCTTCACTTTTATCAACTGTGTCATTGGTAATCAACAACTCAGATGCATCATTGTTGTCACTTGTTGGGTTCAAAAACAATATTAGTACAACTAATAATAGAGCAATAATTCCAATGAGTATTTTTTCTCTCTTGCTAAAATAATCCATATTGTTTTCCCTCCTAAAGGTTATATTTCTATTATACTATTTAAGAGAACATAATTAAATGGTTATTATAATCTAATAAATAAATGTAATTTCAATCAATTTTTTGATATAATATATACAACATAAAAATGGTGGTGGTAATTTGAAAAAAATCAAAATTATAAGTAGTATATTAGTAATCATTATAATATTTGGCCAATTTAATTTTGCGTCAGCTTCTTCAATGCCATCAAGTGCGAAAATAGAAGATGAAAATTCTTTACATATCGGCGCAGAAGCTGCAATACTTATTGATTATGATACAGGCCGAATACTATATCAAAAAAATATACACGAAAAATTATTCCCTGCAAGTACAACAAAGATGATGACAGCAATACTTGCTTTAGAAAATGGCAATTTAAATGATTATGTGACTATTGATCAAGAGATTGTAGATTTAACGTATGGAAGTCATATCGCTCTTGATTTAGGCGAAAAATTGACATTGGAACAATTATTGAATGGAATGCTAATAGCTTCAGCGAACGATTGTGCTCTTGCTATTGCAAAACACGTTGGTGGAAGTATTGATAATTTTGTTTTGATGATGAACGAGAAAGCAAAAGAGCTTGGAGCTTTGGATACGAATTTTGTAAATCCAAATGGCCTTCATGACGATAGTCATGTCTCTTCTGCATATGACCTCGCTCTTATTGGAAGATATTCTATGCAATTTGAAGAGTTTAGAAAGATAGTAACTAAAGTGACATACGAAATACCTCCTACTAACGTAAAAACGGAAACAAGATACCTCAAACTCACAAATAAACTATTGTTTAGCTCAGAGAAAGTTGAAATTGATGGGCAATTAATCCCAATTAAATATCCTTATGCTTTAGGAGTAAAAACTGGTTATACGAGTCATGCAAAGAATTGCTTGGTTTCATATGCAGAAAAAGATGGGCAGAATTTATTAGCAGTGGTTTTAAAAGCAAATGGAAACGAGGTATATCAAGATACTATTGAGTTATTAAACTACGGCTTTGATAATTTTGACAATGTAGTGATTGGATATAAAGATCAATTTATTGATAATATACCCATTAAGGATGGCTCTGTTCCATATATAGCTGGAATTATAGATAAGGATATTGCCTTTCCTATTTCAAAGCTGGATGCTCAAAATATTGAACGAAAAATTATTCTAAATGAAAATTTAAAAGCGCCCATTTCACAAGGGCAAATTATTGGAGAAATTCAGTATTTATTAGATGGAAAGCTTTTGGGGAAAGCTAATATTATTTCTTCTGCTAAAGTAGATATTAGCCCATATAAAAAATTTCCTACTAATGTTATTTATAACTGGTATTGGTTTGTTTTTATCTTCTATATTATAAATAGCTTGCATAAAAAGCACCAGAGAAAAAAGAAAAGAGAAAAAAGAAAAGCTATGCTCGATATGAGTTATGGTTCAAAATAAAAGGGCTTATAAATAAGCCCTTTTATTATAGAGTTGCAATAGCTTCGATTTCTATCAAACCACTTTTTGGCAATTGTGAAACCTCTACTAAGCTTCTAGCAGGTTTATGTTCTGTGAAATACTCAGCATACACTTCATTGATTTTGGAAAAATCATCCATGTTTGTCACATATACCGTCACTTTGATTACTTTTTCAATGCTTGAACCAGCTTCTTCAAGTATTGCTTTAACATTTTCTAATGAAACCTTAGTTGCAAGCTTGATATCATCAGTAACTAACTCTCCAGTAGATGGATCTATTGGCAATTGTCCAGATGTAAAAACTAAATTTCCAGCTATAATCCCTTGTGAATATGGCCCTATTGCTGCTGGTGCTTTTTTTGTATTAATGTAGTTTATTTCCATTACCTAATACCTCCTATTTTAGTGTATTTTCATATTCTTTCCACAATCTTTCAAGATTGTAGTATTCTCTATCTTCTTTTTTGAAAATATGAACTACAACATCATCATAGTCAAGAATAATCCATTTTGCAGACGAATATCCCTCTTTACCTGCAATGGTTTCATATCCATTCAATGTCATCTTGTATTCAATTTCATCGACAATAGATAATACTTGAGTAGTTGAATTACCACTTGCAATCACAAAGTAATCTGCTATAGAGCTGATTTTTTTTATGTCAAGTATTTCAATATCAAAACCTTTTTTGTCCTCTATTGCTTTCTTAATTATTTCTAATTTGTCATTAGTTAAATTCATTGTTATTTTTATTCTCCTCCTAACATTGTACTAATATTGATGAAATATTTGGTTTACAAGCTCTTTAGTTTTCTCTTCGTCATGAATGTAATATGAAACTCCATTCATCATTTTGGGATTACCTGGAAGTACATAAGTTTCTATATCCAGTGAATCTAAACCAAATATGCTAAATCCATATCTCATAGCCATAGTAACCGAAATATTGGTATCAACATTTGATTTGTATAGTTGAACCATCTTGGGAATTTTAGGTATATTCCTGAGTTTTAGAGTATCATCGATTACTACTTTTAGAAATTCTTGTTGAGCATCTATTCTTCCTAAATCTGCGTTTGCATATCCTTTTCTAAATCTCAAATATTGAAGTGCTTCATCTCCATCTAATATTTGCTGTCCTTCTTTTAAATCAATATGAAGCGGTGGATTAGCTGTTGGATCATCATATTTCATATCCATCGGGACATAAATTTCAACTCCACCTATTAAATCTATAAATTTACTGACTAAGTCATAGTCTACCACTGCATAATAATCGATATCTACACCTAATAAATTAGATACAGTACTTGTTGTTAACTCTGGACCGCCATAGGCAAAAGAATGATTTACTTTTTCTTTGAACTTTCTCCCTTCTATTGATGTACGAGTATCTCTAGGTATCGACATAATAGATAACTTATCATTCTTTTTATCTAAGTTAAAAAGCATTATAGTATCAGATCTAACCCCCTTAGCTTCTTTGACATTGCTCGCATCAACACCCATTAGTAAGAATGTTAAGTTAGAGTCGTCAAGTGAAGTCCCAATAACTACATTTACAACAAAAAATAAAACGACAAAAAATATTAGCCACTTAAAAAATATCTTGAAAAATGATTTCATTAGTTCCCCCTGTGCAAATTTCTAATGATGAAATTTCTAGCTTTATAGGTATCAGAATGTATTACATGATTTTTCTTTATTAAATACACAATAGTATTATTCATAGAAATAATTAATGCTTGATTTAAGTCTTTATATGCAGCTTCTCTTATCTTTTCTAAACCATCAAAGTTTCGACTTGGTTCAATCAAATCAGCTAGATAAATTATCTTTGTCAATAACGGCATATTTTCCTTACCAGTAGTATGGTATCTAATAGCATCTAATATTTCTTCATCATTTATGCCAAATTCATATTTGGCAATGGCCATTCCTAGTGGTGCATGTAATAATTCAGGATTTTCTAAAGTTTCCTCATCTAGAATTATACCAAATTTTTCAATTAGTTTCAATGATTCCTCATATCCAAGCGGTTTAGCAAAGTCATGCAGATAAGCCGCTATTAAGGCTTTGTCTCTGTCGGCGCCGTACTTATCTGCCAATTGAATTGCTGTATCTACAACTCCTTTGGTGTGCATATATCTATGTTCATCAAGTGTGTTTTTTATGATTTCATCGTAATTCATTCCCTTTTCCTCCATAAATTGTTATAACATCTCCTAATATCGAGTCAGGAACGAGATATTTTATTGAAAGTCCCATAGATAACCTATTCCTAATGAGAGTTGATGAAATATCAACATAAGGGCCTTTACTTTCAAATATCTTTGGACCATATTTGCTTTCCAATTCTTTTATTCTATTATTTACATCATTATTTTTGTAACTAGCTCTTTGATATACTATAAAGTTTGTCAGTTTTGCAACATCAGCAAAGTCTTTCCAAGAATCTAGCTCAAATAAAGTATCAGTTCCTATTATAAAAAATAGTTCTTCTTTACTATATTGAGATTTGAGTGTTTTTAGTGTGTCTATTGTATAATTAACTTTATCATATCTCAATTCTATGTCGCTCGAATTAAAGTGACAATTATCCATTATTGCTTGCTCAATCAACAATAAACGCAATCTGGCATTTATAATATCTTTATAGCTTTTATGAGGAGGGTTACCGTTTGGAATAAACAAAATCCTATCAAGTTTATATTCTTGTCTAACATATTCTGCAATGATTAAATGTCCAATGTGAATAGGATTGAATGTCCCTCCCAAAATACCAATAGGCATCCGTCTCATCTCCCAATATCTCAGTTTGGTAATTTAATTGTTTTATCCTTTGATTCTCTATATATTGTGATTTTTCGGCCAATATTTTGTACGAATTCTGCTCTTAATTGCGTTACTAACACTTCTATTATTTCATCTTGGTCTAAGCCTGAATTTCTCAGTACATTTATTTTCACAATTTCTCTTGCATTAAGTGCATCATCTACTTGTTTAATAAAATTATCAGTAAGACCGTTTTTCCCTACTTGGAAAATTGCCTCTGTATTGTTTGCTATCTTTTTTAGATAACTTCTTTGCTTCCCAGTTATCATATTATCAACTCCTAATTAAAAAATTCAAATTCATATCCACAGATAAATACAGAGTCGCCTTCTTCTATACCTAACTCTATCAATCTATCAATTATACCTTTTTTCTTTAAAGTATCTTGGAAATATCTCAGTGAATCAAAATCATCCATATAGGTTGATTGCATCAATCTCTCGATGCTCTTGCCTTCTACAATAAATTTCCCGTTTTCTTTGTATACCAATACTTTATCTTCTTCAATTAAGTCTTCTTCGATAAATTCTTCGTCAAAGGTATCATAATTGACAGGAATTTTACTTAATGTGTCCCAAATGCCATATAGTAATTTATCTATGCCTTTATTGGCGGCTGCTGAAATTTCAAACACTTTGATGCCTTTTGGTTCAAATTCAGCTTTAATCTCTTCTATCCAATCATGAGAAGATGGAATATCAATTTTATTAGCTGCGATAATTTGAACTTTATCCTTTAGTTTTTCACTATACTGGAATAATTCCTCGTTAATTTTATAATAATCTTCTATTGGATTTCTTCCTTCACTACCTGAAGCATCAAGAACATGTACCAATACTCTAGTTCTCTCAACATGTCTTAGAAAATCATGTCCTAAACCAACTCCAGCTGAAGCTCCTTCTATAAGCCCTGGAATATCAGCTACAATGAAACTTTTATCTTCGCTTAATCTGACAACACCCAAATTAGGTTTTAGAGTAGTAAAATGATAATTTGCTATTTTGGGTTTTGCTTTAGATATAACAGATAGTAAGGTTGATTTTCCTACATTGGGATACCCTATAAGTCCAACATCGGCTAGTAGTTTAAGTTCTAGAATAATATTTCTTTCTTCCCCTAAAGTTCCTGGCTCAGCAAAGCCTGGTGCTTGTCTAGTAGAAGTTGCAAACTTAGCATTGCCCCTTCCTCCTCTACCGCCTTTTGCTATAACATAACTTTCTCCAGGTCGCTTTAAATCGACTATTACTTTTCCCGTATTTTCATCTTTTACAATAGTCCCAACAGGTACTTTTAATACAACATCTTCTCCATCTTTCCCGTATTGTTTTTTAGTTCTTCCGTCTTCTCCATTTTGACCATAGTAAGACCTTTTGTATCGATAATCCATCAGTGTCCTAATGCCTTCATCAGCTACTAGTATTACAGACCCGCCTTTCCCTCCATCTCCTCCGTATGGACCTCCAGAAGGCTCGTATTTTTCTCTTCTCCACGCAACAGCTCCGTTGCCGCCTTTTCCCGCTTTCACATATATTTTTGCTACATCTATAAACATACACATCATCCTCATAAAATATTTATTTTGTTAAAAATTTAAGCTTACCAACTGGTAAGCTTAAAATTAGGCTAGTTTAGGCTAGTTCTTCACGAGGATATACACTAACTTGTTTCTTATCTCTGCCTTTTCTTTCGAATTTAACAACGCCATCTACTGTTGCAAATAAAGTGTCATCTCCACCTTTTCCTACATTGTTCCCTGGATGTATTTTTGTGCCTCTTTGTCTGACAAGAATATTTCCTGCCAACACAAATTGGCCGTCAGCTCTTTTTACTCCAAGTCTTTTAGATTCGCTATCCCTGCCGTTTTTAGAACTACCTACTCCTTTTTTTGACGAAAACAACTGTAAATTCAATTTAATCATTTAATCCACCTCCTCGAACTCAATGGATATATATTCATCATATTCTTCGTTTAATAGTCTGATTCCAGTTAGAAATGTTTTAAATATAATTTGCGCATCCTGTAAATGTAAAGAATCAATATTATCTTTGAGCATTACATACATATATCCTTCTTCGTCCTCTATATTATAGTATATTGAAGATATATCAATATTAATAACTTCTATTAGAGAATTTAGGGCAGTATAACTTAATGTCGATACGCCTGCGCATACTATATCTTGGCCATATGGTTTGTATTCTGCATGCCCTTTAACTTCATATCCACAAATTATGCTATTTTTTCTAAATAGTTTAACTATAATCATATTATCCTACGATCTTTTCAATTTGTACTTTAGTAAATGGTTGTCTATGACCATGTTTTCTTCTTTCATTCTTTTTAGCTTTATATTTGTAAACAATTATCTTTTTTTGTTTACCATGATCTAATATTTTTCCTTCAACTTTAGCACCTTCTACAAAAGGTTTACCTGCTACAAGGCCATTCTCATTAGATAACAATAGCACTTTATCGAAACTAACAGTTTCTCCTTCTTCTGCATGAAGTTTTTCTACATAAACAATATCGCCTTCTTGGACTTTATATTGTTTACCACCTGTTTCAATTATCGCGTACATTCGTGCACCTCCTCTTACCCAGACTCGCCAATGTCAGGTGACTATGCTTTAAACCCACATTGAGCGGCTTACCACCTTGTCAGTTTAGCAAAAAATGAAATAATTGTCAAGCTGGATTTTTAAACTGTTATAAATATTCTATGATAATGTTATATTAAATTTATTCTGATAAAATGACAGTATGAGAAGGGAGATTTTTAATATGACCCAAAAGGAAATAACAAGACTTAGGGTTATTAATCAAACTATTGATGGTGTATTAACTATTCGTGAAGCTGCTGAGCTTTTAAACCTAGAATAAAACTTTATACTTTATATATGACATTTTCACTGACTATTGACACACCAAAAATAAAAAAAATCATTCCCATCTATTTAAATATTTTCGCAGTTGATTCTTGTCCTCTTTCTCCAAATCAGATTCTCCAGCTAGTGATTCTAAATGATGAGTAAATTCATGTAATAGAGTTTCTTTTAACTTATCTCGAATAAATTCATTAGTACAATTTGGATAAACTTTCTCAAAGGAACCGTAGTATATTCTAATGTGTCTTCCAGTAATGCTTCTATGGTATTCTCCTAAAACATAAAGAGGAGATTCTTTCTTGCTCATCTTATGAAACTTAAATTCAGGCAACAGTACTATTCCCTCATTTAGGTCTTTAAAGAATTCCTTTGGGATTTCTAAAGATATCTCATCAAGAATATCATTTACCTCTTCAATGCTTGGAAAACCTGCCATATTTTCTTCCTCACTTATGTATTAATAATTATACTAAATTTAATACTAAACTTTAGATTTATCAAAGGGCATTCAATGAATAACTTTGAATGCCCAAAACCCAAATATCATTTTAAATTAGATCCACTTGATCCTAATACATTCTTAATTTTATGTTGAACCATTCCTTTTATTGCTTCTCTAGCAGGTCCTAAATACTTTCTTGGATCAAATTCTGAAGGATTCTCATATAAAAATTTTCTTATAGCTGCAGTCATAGCAAGTCTTAAATCAGTATCTATGTTAATTTTAGCTACATTCATGCTTGCTGCTTTTCTTAACATTTCTTCAGGTACTCCTTGAGCACCTGGGATGTTTCCACCATACTTGTTGCAAAGCTCAACGAACTCAGGAAGAACTGTCGATGCTCCGTGAAGAACTAGTGGAGTATTAGGCAATTTCTTGCCGATAATTTCCAATCTTTCAAAATCCAATTTTGGTTCCCCTTTGAATTTATAGGCACCATGACTTGTGCCAATAGCTACAGCAAGGGAATCTACTCCTGTTCTTTCAACAAATTCAACTGCTTCATCTGGATCAGTGTAAGTGGCATCTTCTTTTTTAACATTTACAGCATCTTCAACACCTGCTAATCTACCTAATTCAGCTTCTACTACTACTCCATGAGCATGTGCATAGTCAACTACTTCTTTAGTTATTCTTACGTTTTCTTCAAAAGGATAATGTGAAGCATCTATCATAACTGAAGTAAATCCATCTGCAATACATTGCTTAACGATTTCAAAATTTTCTCCATGATCTAGATGTAAAACAATATCTAATCCGCTGTCTTCTACGGCTGCTTCAACTAATTTCCTTAGATAAATAGAGTTTGCGTATTTTCTAGCTCCTGCAGAAACTTGTAATATTATTGCAGACTGTTCTTCTTTTGCAGCTTCTACAATGCCTTGTATAATCTCCATGTTGTTAACATTAAAAGCTCCAATAGCATAACCTCCTGCTTGAGCTTTCTTAAACATTTCAGTCGATGTTACTAATGCCATATTCTTCACTCCTTTAATTTAATTATTTTTATTATACCCAATAAATCTAGTAAAAATACAATTTACTATTATTATAGTATCACATTAAAAATATATTGCCACAATAGATTCGCAAAATTAATTTATAAATAATATTGCCACTCCTAAAACAGATATGATCGCACCTATTATTTCCCTTGAAGAAATTTTTTCATTAAATATTCTCTTTGAAAAGGGAATTATGGTTATCGGAGTAATAGACGTGATAGTTGAAGAAATTCCTGCAGTAATATATTTCAAAGATACTAGTGATAGACTAACTCCAATAAATGGCCCAAAGAATGCTCCCAATGCAGTATATCTAATTGCCTGCTTATCTTTAAAAGCATTTTTTAATTGAATAAATCCTCCGCTGAATATCGCAAATATTATAAAACTGAGAAATCCTCCAATTATTCTAATTTGAGTAGCTGCAAAAACATTTAAGCCTTCTATTCCTACTTTACTTAGTATAAGCCCAAAGGCTTGACCAAATGCACCAATAAAAGCAAATAATAACCCTTTAATTGAATACTTTACTTTCATTTTTTCATCATTTACATCTTTACTAAGTATCACAATTGATATTCCTAATAATGTAAGCATCATCCCAAAAAAATCCTTTATAGATATGTATTCACCAAAGAGAATATACTCAAGTAATGCTGTCAACGGTGGGCTTGTTGCCATCATAAGCATTGAAACCCTGACGCCAATCTCAATATAGGCTTTTAGCATGAAAAAATCTCCTATGAAAAATCCTACAAAACCTGACATCATTAAATATACCCAATTTTTAAGGCTTGCATCAATAGGAAAAATAATACCACGAGTTATTAAAACTGCTATACTCAAAAAAGCAAAGCCAAAGATCAATTTTAAAAAATTAGTACTAAAACTGCCAATTCTAGGAGATGATTTCCCTAGAAAAATACCTACTAAAGTCCAGCTTAATGCAGTTCCTAATGCTGATAATTGCCCAATGATATCCATTTTAGACCTCTATTGTTAATATTTTTCAAATGCTCTAAGAAGTATAATTACAGCTTCTTGCCTTGTTGTATTATCTGATGGATTTAATCTCCCATTACTGCCTTTAATTATACCTTCGTTATACATAAATAAAAAGCTATTAAGAGCATACTTCGATATTTTCTCATCTGTTTTTATTGTTTTATAATTTGGTTTAATGCTTGGATTAGTCAATTTAATCAGTCTCTCTACCATTACTGCAATATCTTCCCTTGTAATAGGATGCGTTGGGCGAAAAGTTTTATCTGGATATCCTTTCACTATCCCTAAATTATATGCTTTCAGTATTTCAATATTATTTACATCTTTAAATGGATTTGTTCCATAAATTGCTGTAGTAGAAAGTTTATTTTCATAATACCTTACAGCCAACTCGCAAAATTCTTCTCTTGATATCATTTCCTCCATATCAGATGAAATTCTATTTGTAATTAAATTATATTTCATGGCTTTGTCTAACTCTTTAATTGCCCATGAGCTTGCGTAATTATAAGGATAAATTAATCCTATGACTGCATGAGGACTATAATTTCCATAATATGTGTAACTTCCTAAAATATCTTTTAAATTTACGCCATACCTAATTTTGAAATTATAAGAAGTACTAGATAAATCATTATAATTACAGTCGAGTTTTAAACTAGATAATTTAATATTTACTTCAGCATATCCATCCTTATTTATGATGACATCCGAATATTTATAATTTAAATTCCTTGAGGCTACGTAGTTTCCATTTCTAACATATACATTCACTTGGTAAAAAATATTCTTATTCCCAATTTGATTTATGTATTGATTTAATAATGTATCATTTTTCCATTTCAGTTTAATTTGTAAATCATTTGTGTTTTGAACAGTTGCAGATAAGGATTTAGCTTTCCCTATGCTTAAAGAACTTGCATTTGATATCGTTGAGAACGATATGTTAAAAATAATAAGAAATATCATTAATAAATAAAATGTTTTTTTCAACTCATACCTCCATTTATTTTATTGCCAATGTAATATCATTATTATATCATTTAATGGATATTCAATAAAGAATTCATGATATCTATTTAATTTTTAACAGAATTGATCAAAAATTTAATAGTGAATAAATGATTACAATCACCAATTGGATTGTAAAATTGGAAATAAAAATAGAGGCAAGATTTCTTGCCTCTATTTTTATTTTATTTATTGTAGAATTCTAGAACTTTATCCCAATTAATTACATTAAACCAGGCATCAATATAATCTGCTCTTTTGTTTTGATATTTTAGATAATAAGCATGTTCCCAAACATCAATGCCGAGAATTGGTTTTAATCCATCTGTTATTGGATTATCTTGGTTTGGTGTAGAAACAATTTTCAATTTCCCTTCATCGACTACTAACCATGCCCATCCACTACCAAATCTTCCAAGTGCTGCTTTCTTAAATTCTTCTTTAAATTTGTCAAATCCACCAAATGTCTCATTTATTTTTTCAGCAAGTTCACCTTTTGGTTCTCCTCCTGCATTTGGTGCCATCATTTGCCAAAACATTGTGTGATTCAGGTGCCCTCCTCCATTGTTTCTTACAGCAGTCTTAATTTCATCTGGCAATGTGTTTAATGAAGCAATTAAATCTTCAATTGGCATATCTTTATATTCATCTCTTCCTTCAAGTGCTTTGTTTAGATTGTCAATATAAGTTTGATGATGTTTAGTATAATGAATTTCCATAGTTCTAGCATCGATGAATGGCTCTAAAGCATCATAACTATAATTTAATTCTGGTAATTTGTAACTCATTTAAAATCACTCCTTATATATTAATATATTATTGTCTATTAACTTTTTACCCAACTTTCTAATTGATAAACATTATCATTTGGAAAAATAAAAATACTCTCAGTTTAATGTCACTTGCATCCAATCAACCAACATTTATACTGAAAGTATTATTTTTATATACTTATTTATTCTATAGGCTTCAATTTTGCTGTGAAGTGTCTAAGAACTGGAGGTTCCCAAATAATTTTATATCCCTTAATGCTGTCCTTTCTTTCTTTAATTGATATAAGGGCGTCCACAACTACATCTAAATGTGATCTAGTATATACTCTTCTTGGTATAGCCAATCTTGTAAATTCAAATTCTGATTCTATTTGCTCGTTTGTGTCTGGATCATTGCCCATCATAAAAGAGCCGATATCGCAACATCTTACCCCTGCTTCTATATACATTTCTACAGCTAATGCTTGTGCAGGAAATTCATAGTAAGGAATATGAGGTAATAATTTCTTAGCATCTATAAATACAGCATGCCCTCCTACTGGATATTGATATGCTATTCCCGCTTCATCAAGTCTTTCGGCCATATATTCCATTTGACCTATTCTATACTTTAAATAATCAATATCTATACCTTCTTCCAATCCAATTGCCAATGCCTCTATATCTCTTCCAGACATTCCGCCATATGAAATAAAACCTTCATATGATATAGTTCTCGCTTTAACCTGTTCAAATATAGCCTCATCATTTTTTACTCCAACTAATCCACCCATATTTACAATTGCATCTTTTTTTGCACTCATAGTGAACAAATCCGCATAACTAAACATTTCCCTAGCAATTTCCTTTATAGATTTATCTTCATAACCTTTTTCTCTCATTTTAATAAAATACGAGTTTTCTGCATATCTAGCCGCATCTATGCAAACTGGAATTTTATATTTTTTGGCTATTTGCGATGTTTCCCTTATGTTTTCCATTGACACAGGTTGTCCGCCTGCACTGTTGTTGGTAACTGTAATTATAATCAATCCAACATTTTCAGGCCCATATTGCTCAATTAGTTCAACTAACCTCTTATTGTCCATGTTTCCCTTAAAAGGATGAAAGCTAGTAGTATCTAAAGCTTCGGGTATAACACAATCGATGGCTCTTGCTCCTGATAACTCTACATGGGCTCTTGTCGTATCGAAATGCATGTTGGCAATTGCTACCTTTCCTGCTCTGAGAAAAATTGGCATTACAACTTTTTCTGCAGCTCTTCCTTGATGCACAGGTTGTATAAATTCATAGCCAAAAATATCCTTAGCATTTTCTATCAGATGTCTATAACTTCTTGAACCTGAATAAGATTCGTCCCCTTTCATAACTCCTGCCCATTGATTATCGCTCATTGCACCAGTTCCACTATCAGTTAATAAGTCTATATATACATCATCAGAATTTAAGTAAAAAACATTGTAATTAGCGTCTTTAATTTTTTTTATTCGCTCTTCTTTTGAAAGAATCTTTATTGGTTCAACCATCTTAATTTTAAAAGGTTCAGCATAGTACTTACTCATTTTTCTCCTCCTTAAAGATTTCCTCTTAACCCTATTTCATCGGCAACTTCTTTCATTCCTTCAATCGTCTCTCTAATTACCTCAATCAAATCCATTCCCAACATGTTAGCACCTTCTTCAATCACATCTCTATTTACACCTGCTGCAAATGATTTTTGATTCCATTTCTTTTTTACTGATTTTGCTTCCATATCCAATATAGATTTACTTGGTCGCATGAGAGCAGTCGCAGTTACAAGTCCTGTTAATTCATCTATTGTATATAACACAATTTCTACTTTCTCTTTTGGCTCCACATCAGTGCAAAGCTTCCAGCCATGACTTACTACAGCTCTTATATAGTCTTTTGGCCAATTCTTTTCTAAAAGTATTTTTTCAGTCATTATACAATGTTGTTCAGGATACTTGTCATAATCTAAATCATGTATTAACCCTATTACTCCCCACTTTTCTTCATCTTCACCAAATAGCCTTGCAAAATGCCTCATTACTGCCTCTACAGACAGAGCATGCTTTATTTGGCTTTCATTTTCCACATATTCAATCAATAATTTATAAGCATCTTCTCTTGTAGGTATATATTTTTCCAAAAAACCACCACCTTTTGATTGTTAATTCAATTTTACTGAATATTTAGTAATAATTCAATCTTTTTAATCTTTAAAATTAGTATATTTTTTAATCTTAAAGTAAAATTTGCTTCCTTTACCTATTTCACTCTCTACGCCGTATTCTCCATCATGTGCTATTATTATTGACTTGACCATGGACAAACCAATTCCACTACCGCTTTTCTCTCTAATATGGCTTTTCCCAGATCTATAGTATCTTTCCCAAATATAATTAATCTCATCCTTATCAATGCCCGAACCTCTATCTATCACTGATAAAATTACATTATCTTTATCCTCTTCGATTGTTATTGTGATTAATTTGTCCTCTAAAGTATAATTAATTGCATTATTGATTAGATTATAAATAACTTGTTGAATTTTGGATTTATCAGCATATACTTTTGTATATCCTGTTTTTTCTAGCATGATTCTGTAACCTTGTTCTTCAATGAAGTATTTGAATCTGTCTATAACATTCTCAGCAAGATCTGCTAAATCAAAAACCTCTAAATCTAATTTGCTAAGTCCAGCTTGTAATTTTGTCAGTTCAAGTAAATCATCTACTAATTTTGTTAACTTATCTGTCTCCTCAATTATTATATTAATATTTTTCTCTCTTTTTGCATCATCCTTACCAGATATATCTCTGATCAACTCACCGTATGATTTTATTACAGTAAGTGGTGTTTTTAAATCATGGGTCACATTGGCAAGAAAGTCCCTTCTCAATTCTTCAGATTTTGACAATTCTTTTGTTGCTATGTTTAGAGTATTTGCTAAATTACTTATTTCAGTGTATTCTCCTTTGTCAAATTCTATATCATAATTACTAAGAGCTAATTCTTTTGATAAGTCAGTTATCTTCTCAATTGGTCTAGATAATTTTCTTGATATGATTAACGAGAGACCAAACGAAAGAATTAATGCTATGAATGTTACTATAATTAGTTGATTTTTTAGAACTTTCGTCGTTGAATCAACCGGCTGAAGCATTGCATTGATATATAAAAAATAATTGCTTCCTTCTTCATTTTCTAAAATTGCCCCGTATACAATTGTTGATTCATTTAATCTTTCATCTTCTACAACATATGCAACATAGTTATTTTTAGATAAATACAATCTGCTTAAAAATTCGTTAAATAGTTTTTCATTTAACTTTGGCTGCTTTATTATATCAAAGATATCAAGTGGATAAATTAAATTCCCATATTCGTCGAGGATGTTGATGACAATCCCTTGCTTAAAGGATAATGATATTAGCTCTTCCTGAAAATCTTCTGTTTTATATTTATCAACTAAGTTGTTTCCAATCTTTGTAATTTCTTTTATTTTCATAGTTTCATAAAAGCTGTTCATAAAGACTATTTGAAGTAACCATAATAATCCTAGGATCATTAAAGCAAAAATCATAAAATATTCCCATAATTTAAAACTTAATCTATTCTTATCGATATCAATCTTCATCTTTAATCATAGCCTTCTCGTTAAATTTATAACCAACCCCTCTGATTGTTTCAATATATTCCCTGTATTTCCTTAAATTGTTTCTTAACATCTTGATATGAGTGTCTATAGTCCTATCATCTCCGTAGAAATCATAACCCCATATTTCGCTTAATAGAGTTTCTCTTTTAATGGCTTTGTTTTTATTAGTAGCTAAATAAACTAGTAAATCATATTCTTTCGGTGTTAAGCTAATTTTATCGCCATCTACGTACACCTCTCTACCAGCTAAATTAATCTCCAAACCACTAAACAATAAATTATCCTCTAAGGCATCTCTATTTGATCTTGATAATATTGCATTCACTCTAGCCATTACTTCTTTAGGAGAAAAAGGTTTTACTACATAGTCATCTATCCCTAATTCAAATCCAAATAACTTATCATATTCCTCAGATCTTGCCGAAAGCATCAAAACTGGTACATTAGATGTCTTTCTTATTTCTTTTACGGCTGAAAATCCATCTAATTTTGGCATCATTATATCCATTATGATAATCGAAAAATCATATTTTTTAGCCATCTCCATCGCTTTAAAACCATCATCCGCTTCGAACACTTCATAGCCTTCAAATTCCGCATATTCTTTTAATACTTCTCTTATCTTTTCCTCATCATCAACTATTAATATTTTGTTCATATCATCACCTATTTAATATTATAATTATCTAATTTGAAATTCATGTGAAAATTAATTGAAAATAAACTTTATAAAATTATATCATAAATGTAATTAATTTTTGCCTCGTATTTGAGAAATCTCGAAATTTACTATATCTGGCAAGTTGACTGAATATATAGACATCTTGTTAATTTATTGACAATATATTATAATATGCTAAAATAATTGCATAAATAC